>JAGWSE010000142.1 GCA_028869395.1 Alphaproteobacteria bacterium
CTTGATAAGCGGAGCGTAATCGGGCATCACGACGGTCACGGGGATGCCCAGCAGCTTGCCGTGGTACGCGAGGCCGAGGGCGTGGTTGCCGGCGGAGGCCGCGATCACGCCGCGCCTCTTGGCGTTGTCGCCGAGCTGCATCAGCGCGTTCAGCGCGCCGCGCTCCTTGTAGGCGGCGGTGAACTGCAGGTTCTCGAACTTCACCCAGACGTCGGCGCCGGTGATCTCCGACAGCGTCCGCGAGTGCCGCATCGGCGTGCGCTCGATGTGACCCTCCAGCCGCGCCTGGGCCGCGAGGATATCGCCGAAGGAAAGGGTCATCTGGAACGCCGGGGGTCGGGAAAGGCGGGCAACCTAACGAGGGCCGGCCCGAGGAGCAAACCTCCTCTCCGAAGTAACGGCCTGGGCGAGGCGATCACTCGTCGAACTCCGCCACGAGGTGGCCCGGCGCGACTTCCTTCAGGTCCGGCGCGAGGATCGGCGCGTTGGGATCGGCCGGCAGGCGCGAAGGCAGGAAGCGGAGCGCCGCCCGCGGATCCATCGGGCTGGGCGGCTCGCCCTCGAGCTTCAGCCGTCTGCGGGTGCGCTCGATCCGGGGGTCCGGGATCGGCGCGGCCGAGAGAAGCGCCTTGGTGTAGGGATGCCGCGCCTCGCCGTAGAGCCGCTCGCGGTCGGCCAGCTCGACCACCCGGCCGAGGTACATCACCAGCACCCGATGGCTGACCTCGCGCACCACGGCGAGGTCGTGGCTGATGAAGATCATGGAAAGCCCCATCTCGGCCTGCAGCGCGATCAGCAGATCGATGATCTGGGCGCGGACCTGGACGTCCAGCGCGGACACCGCCTCGTCGCAGATCACCAGCCTCGGCTTCAGGATCATCGCGCGGGCGATCCCCACGCGCTGGTTCTGCCCGCCGGAGAGCTCGTGCGGGTACCGGTTGATCAGCCCGGCGTCGAGCTCGACGCGGGCCATCATGGCGCGCACGTCGGCCTCGCGTCCGGCGCGCTCCAGGCCGGGGCGGAACACGCGCAAGGGCTCGGCGATGGACTCGCCCACCGTCATCCTGGGATCGAGGCTCGCCAGCGGATCCTGGAAGACGATCTGCAGGTCGCGGCGCGCGGCCCGCATCGCCTCGCGCTCGGCGTGGGTGATGTCGCGCCCCATCAGCGTCACCGCCCCCGCTGTGGCGGGGATCAGGTTGAGGACCGCCCGGGCCAGCGTCGACTTGCCGGAGCCGCTTTCGCCGACCACACCCAGCGTCTCGCCCTGCCGCACCGCGAAGGAGACGCCGTCGACGGCGCGGAGCTGCGCCTTGGCGCCGAACAGGCCCCGCGAAACGGGGAAGACGACCTTCACGTCGCGGCCCGCCACCACCACCGGCGCGTCCGCCGCCACCGGCTTCAGGGTCGGGCGACCGCCGCGGTCCGGCCGGTCCAGGCGCGGGATCGCCTCCAGCAGGTCGCGCGTGTAGTCCGTCGCGGGCGCAGAGAAGATCCGCTCCACAGGGCCTTCCTCGACGAAGGCTCCCGCCTTCATGACGCACACCCGATCGGCGAGACGGGCGATCACGCCCATGTCGTGAGTGATCAGGATGAGCGACGTCCCGCTCTCCCGCTGCAGCTCGGCCATGAGGTCGAGGATCTCGGCCTGGACCGTCACGTCGAGCGCGGTCGTGGGCTCGTCGGCGATGAGCAGCTCCGGCCCGACCGCCATGGCCGCAGCGATCATCACCCGCTGGCGCATGCCGCCGGAAAGCTCGTGGGGATACTGGCGCAGGCGGCGCGCGGCGTCCGGGATGCGCACCTTCTCCAGCCACTCGTGCGCCCGCCGCCCCGCCTCGGCGCCGGAGAGGCCCCGGTGGAGCCGCAGGGGCTCGGCGATCTGTTCGCCGATCCGCACGTGCGGGGTGAGCGCGGTCAGGGGGTCCTGGAAGATCATGGTCATCTTCGAGCCGCGCACCCGGTTGAGCCGCCGGGGCGTCAGGCCGATGAGGTCCTCGCCGTGCAGCTTGGCCGAGCCCGAGGCGGTCCCGTTGCCGGCGAGCAGGCCCATGACCGCCATGACCGTCTGGCTCTTGCCGGAGCCGCTCTCGCCCACCACGCCCAGGGTCTCGCCACGCGCCACCTCGAAAGAGACGCCCCGCACCGCTTCGACCACGCCGTCGTGGGTCGCGAAGTCCACCTTCAGGTCGCGGACGGCGAGGACGGGCGGGCGCTGATCGGGCAAGGGCTCGGGCGGGCGGCTCGGGTTGAGAGATCCCGCGAGCTAGACACGGATTGAGGCTTTTTTGAAATCGCCTGTCGGGGGCCCTCCGTGATAGGTGCGCAGCCGTGACGGACGCCCCCGACGACAGCCAGCTCCGCCCTGCGCTCTTCCTCGACCGCGACGGGGTGCTGAATGAGGACCGCGGCTACGTCGCCCATTGGGATCACTTCCGCTGGATCCCGGGCGCCAAGGCGGCGGTCGCCGCCTTCAACCGCGCCGGTTGGCTGGTGATCGTGGTGACGAACCAGTCGGGCGTCGGCCGCGGCTACTACACCGAAGCCGAAATGCACGCCCTGCACCGGCGGATGAGCGAGGAGCTGGCGCGCGACGGGGCCCGCATCGACGCCTTCTATTTCGCCCCGCACCACCCGGAGGCGGCCAGCGAAGCCTATCGGCATCCCGATCCGCCGGACCGCAAGCCGAACCCCGGCATGATCCTGCGCGCAATGTCCGACTGGCCCATCGATCGGGACCGCTCCGTGCTGGTCGGCGACAAGCGCTCCGACATGGAGGCGGCCGAGCGAGCAGGCGTGCGCGGGCTGCTGTTCACCGGCGGCGACCTTGAACGGTTCCTGACGGACGCCGGGCTGATCTAGCCCCTCTCAGACCGCCGCGCGCGGGCTCACGATCACAAAGAAGCCGCCCTGCACCTTCTGCAGGTGCTCCACCTCGAAGCGCTGGCACAGCTTCGGCAGCCACCAAGACGACGGCTTCTGGATCAGGTGCGCGTTGCGGCCGTCGGCGAGGAGTCTGATCGCCGGCCCCGTGTGGATGGAAAAGAACCCGAGGCGGGCGGCGAGGTTGCGGAGCTCGTCCAGCACGTTGTCCAGGAACTCCGGCTCGATGTGCTCGAGCACATCGATGCAGCAGACCAGGTCGGCGCTGCGCGCCGGGCCGTACTGGGGGAACGCCGGATCGTAAGGGTGGTAGTCGACCCGTACGCCCTCGGCTTCCAATGCCTTGCTGAGGTTCTGCTTGCCGGCGCCGTAGTCGCTCAGCGAGGCGATCTTGGCGTTGGCGATCAGCTGGCGCACGAACGGGGCGAAGCTCAGCGACGCCACGCCGTAGTTCGGCTACTCGTGCAGCTGCTGCCGCAGGCGCCGATACTATTCGGAAATCACGGGTTCGGGGCGTCGCTCATCGGCTCTCTATCCCACAGAGCGCGGCGGGTTTCGACGGGTCATTGCGTCTCCATCTGCGCCAGCATCCGCTCGAGCGTGGCGAGCTCGTCGGCCTCTGCGGGCGGCTTGTCCCAGCGGATGCGGCTGATCCGTGGGAAGCGCATGGCCACGCCCGAGCGGTGCCGGCCGGAGCGCTGCAAGCCTTCGAAGGCGACCTCGAACACCAGGCCCGCATGCGGCTCGGCGCGCACGGCCCTGACTGGCCCGAACCGCTCGGTGGTGTTGTCGCGCACGAACTTGTCGATCTGCTTCAGCTCCTCGTCGGTGAAGCCGAAATAGGCCTTGCCGACCGGCGTCAGCGCGCGCCGCCCGTCCTCGCTCTCGGTCCAGACGCCGAACGTGTAGTCCGAATAGAAGCTCGAGCGCTTTCCGTGCCCGCGCTGGGCGTACATCAGCACCGCGTCGACCAGGTAGGGATCGCGCTTCCACTTGAACCACGGCCCCTTCGGCCGGCCGGCCTCATAGATGGAATCCCAGCGCTTCAGCATCACGCCCTCGGCGATCTGCGGGTCGCCGGGCGGCGGATCGGCGCGCAGGCCGGCCAGTTCCGGCCAGCTCTCGAAGGGCTGCAGCGGCGAGAGGTCGACGCGCGGCGAGGCCTGTCTCTCCACGAAGGCCTCGAGCCGCTTGCGCCGCTCGGCGAACGTCAGGGCGCGCAGATCCTCCTGTCCTTCGGCCAGCAGATCGTAGGCGCGCACGCCGGCCGGATATTTCGCCATCAACTTGGCGTCGACGACCTTGCGGTTCAGCCGCTGCTGCAGCTCGGCGAAGCTCGCGACACTATTTCCGTTTGGGCCTCGCCGCAGGATCAGGAGCTCGCCGTCGACGACGCCATCTTCGAACAGCGCATCCACCACGTCGGGGAAGGTCCTGGAGATGTCGTCGCCGGTGCGGGTGTAGAGGCGCCTGACGCCGGCCTCGCGCACCAGCTGCACGCGAATGCCATCCCACTTCCATTCCGCCGAATAGTCCGCCGGGTCGAGCCTGGCGAAGTCCACCGCCTCGTCGATCGCCTGGGCCAGCATCGCCGGCCGGAAGCGACCCGGGTGCTCGGCCGAGGGCTTCTCGGAGCGGCCCTCCAGCCAGGCGAAGAGATCTTCGTAGGGCGGATGCAGCGCGTGCCAGAGCTCCTCCACCTCGGCGACATCGACGCCGCCCAGGTCGGCCGCCGCCTGCTTGGCGAGCCGGGCCGAGAGCCCGACCCGCAGCGCCCCGGTCATCAGCTTGAGCAGCGCCCAGCGCTCCCGCGGCTCCTGCATAGCGTCGAGCCAGCCCTCGATCAGCCGCTGCACCTCCGCGCGGTTCGCCGTACGCAGCGCCTCGACCACTTCGGCGAGCTCCGGTTCGCGGTTCGCGCCCGGCCGCCGCGGCCAGACCAGGGCCACGGTCTCGGCGAGGTCGCCCACATAGTCGTAAGACCACCAGAAGAGCTGGGGGTCCATGCGCGCCTCGACGGCCTTGCGGATGAAATTGGGCTTGGCCGCGTGGAAGCTGAGATCGCCGGTGAGCGCCGCCAGCGCCCAGCCGCGGTCCGGGTCCGGCGTCTCGCGCAGGTGGTCGCGAACCAACGTCAGCTTGGCGTTTCGCGAGGACGTCAGCGAGAGCCGGTCCAGGAGTTCGGCGAAGGCGCGCACTAGTCCTCGCCTTCCTCCTCGTAGCCTACGAGTTCGAGGGCGCGCGCCGGGACCCCGTGGAGGTCGGACCAGCGGGCGAGCGCCTCCTCGCGGCCGTGGGTGATCCACAGCTCGCCTGGCCGGAGCTCGTCGACCGTGGCCGTCAGTTCGTCCCAGTCGGCGTGGTCGGAGATGATCAAGGGCAGCTCGACCCCGCGCTGCCGGGCCCGCGCCCTTACCCGCATCCAGCCCGAAGCGAAGGCCGCCACGGGATCGGGGAACCGGCGGCTCCAGCGGTCCTGCAGGGTGGACGGCGGGGCGATGATGATCTCGCCGGCGAAGTCGGTCCTCTCCGCCGTCGTCGCGGGCGCGAGAGGGCCCAGGTCCACCCGGTGCCGCTCGTAAAGCGCGTTCAGCCGCTCCAGAGCCCCGTGAACATAGATCGTCCGCGTCCAGCCCTGCTCCCGCAGGAGGCAGATGATCCGCTGCGCCTTGCCCAGCGCATAGGCGCCCACCAGGTGCGCCCGCTCGGGGAACTGCGCGACAGAGCGCAGCAGGCGGCCGATCTCATGGCCGTCGGGCGGGTGGCGGAACACCGGAAGCCCGAAGGTCGCCTCCGAGATGAAGACGTCGCAGGGGACCGGCTCGAACGGGGCGCAGGTCGGGTCCCGCCGGCGCTTGTAGTCGCCGGAGACCACCATGGTGAGCCCCTTCCATCGCACCACCACCTGAGCCGAGCCCAGCACATGGCCGGCCGGGACGAGCGTCACCTCGACCGCATCGCGTGCGACGGACTCGCCATAGGCGGCGGCCTGCGCGCTTTCGGCGAAGGCCAGCCCATAGCGCTCGGCCATGATGTCGAGGGTCGCCTCCGTCGCCAGCACCGCGCCGTGGCCGGCCCGCGCGTGGTCGCCGTGCCCGTGGGTGATCACCGCCCGCGCGACCGTCCGGACCGGATCAACGTAGAAGTCGCCGGGCGCGCAGTAGAGCCCTTCGGGCTTGGGGCAGAGCAGGTCCTGCGGGCGGGTCATCCGGTCAACCTAGGGGCGCGGCGGCCGGGTACAAGATTCCCGCGTAGAGGAATCGTTCACCCAAAGTCCCGACCGAGCGTTAACGAGTGACCGATTACCCGCGGTTGCGTTCGGCGATGTCCTCACGGGCCTGGCGACGCCGAACCCAACAAGTCGGAGAGTTTTCGATGTACCGCACTTCTTCCCCTCTGCTGGGCGTGGCCAATGTCGTCATGGCCGCCACGCCGCTGGTGGCCGCCATCTTCGTCGTCATGGGCGCCTTCGGCCGGTGAACGCGCCTTGCGGAGCTGACGCTGGGGCGCTGTTGACCTGCACGGCGTTCGCTCCTACCGCCAAAGCATGAGCCTCGATCGCGACGCGCTGGCCCAGATCGGCCATCACATGGCCACCACCGTGCCCCAGGCGGCCGCACTGGGCTTCCGGTTTGTCTCCGCGGGCGATGGTCGCGGCACGATCGAGGTCCCCTGGCGCGAGGACCTGGTCGGCGACCCGGACACCGGCGTGATCGCCGGCGGGGTCGTCACATCCTTGCTCGACCATACCTGCGGGCTGGCGATCACCTCGGCGGCACGGACCGAGCCGTTCTCCACCGCCACCCTGGACCTGCGCATCGACTACATGCGCCCCGCCGCGCCAAGGGCCGGCGTCACCGCGCAGGCGCACTGCTACAAGCTCACCCGCTCCATCGCCTTCGTCCGCGCCCAGGCCTGGGACCTCGATCCCGACGATCCGATCGCCACCGTCCAGGCCGCCTTCGTGGTCAACCGGGCGCCGAGCGCATGAGCGACGCGGCGACCCAGAAGAACGCGGCCGAGCAGCTGGAGGCGTTCCTCCAGCGGGTGCCGTACGTCCGTTTCCTCGGGATGCGCGCCGAGCTGGCCGGTGACGAGATGACGGCCATACTGCCCTTCCAGCCGCACCTCGTGGGCAACACCCACATCCCGGCCCTGCATGGCGGGGTCATCGGCGCATTCCTGGAAATGACCGCGCTCGCCCAGCTGTCGGTCACCCAGGCCTCGACGCGGGTCCACAAGACCATCGACGTCACCATCGAGTACCTGCGCCCCGGCCGCGCCATGACCACCTACGCCCGCGCCGACCTCAGGAAGGTCGGACGCCGAGTGGCCAATGTGCATGTCGAGGCGTGGCAGGAGGCCCGCAGCGCGCCCGTGGCCGCACTGCGCGGGCATTTCCTGTTGGCGGGAGACTGACCGAAACCAAAGCGGGGAGGCGCAGGACCATGGCCGACAACGCCCAGGTGATCCGGGACTTCATCGCCGCCTGGTCGCGGATGGATCCGGACGAACTGGCGGCCTTCTTCAGCGAGGACGGCGTGTACCACAACATGCCGGCCCGCCCCGTGCAGGGTCGCGACGCGGTCCGCGGTTTCATCGCCGCCTTCCTGAAGAGTTGGACCTCCACCGAGTGGGACGTCCTCAATCTCGTGGCCCAGGGCGAGGTGGTCGTCGCCGAGCGCCTCGACCGGACCATGGTGGGCGACAAGCCCGTCAATCTGCCCTGCTGCGGCGTCTTCGAGATGCGCGAGGGAAAGATCCGCATCTGGCGCGACTACTTCGACATGACGACCTACACTTCGGCCCTGCAATAGCCCGGGGCCTCAGGCGGGCTGCGCGGGCGTGGTCTGTGCGGCCTTCTCCTTCGCGATCTCGGCAAGCTCCGCCTGCGCCCTCTGCACGCCCGCCGCGTCGCCCGCGAGCCGGGCGGCGACCAACGTCTCCGTCGCCTGCATCTCGCGCACGGGGATCAAATGGCTGTCGTCCGCCGGCTCGAAGGGGCCGAGGCCGAGACGCTTCAGCACCCGTTTCTGGCGCGCCGCCTCGGGCGTGTCGCCGAGGCCGTAGCTGAAGAAGAAACTCCGCAGCTTGGCCTTTACCGACGGATCGAGGTCCTTGCGCCAGATCACAGGATCCTCGGGCAGTGTGGGCGAACGCCAGATCACCTGCAGATTGGACAGCGTGCGCCGGGCGAAGGGCGTGTCATGCGCCGCCATGAGGGCCATGGTCTCGGCGCTGTCGGCGGCGGCGTCCAGAACGCCCGCGCCGACCGCATAGAGGTTGCCCTCGGCGCTCGCGGTGCGAACCGTGCGGAAGCAGCGAGCCGGATCGAGACCCCTGGGCGCGAAGAGGTAGGTCAGGGGCGCCAAGGTCCCGGCGGTCGATTTCGGCCCTCCCGTGCCGAAGCTCAGTCGACGATTGCACGCCAGGAGCTGCGCCAGGGTGATCCCGCCGCCCCTCCGCACCACGATCACCGACTGGTCGCCGCCCGGGGCGGACGCCCGCGAGACCTGCGCGAAGACCTCGCCGTTCGCCTGCTGCACCGCCTTCAGGCCGGCGTTGTTGCTGAACCAGCCGAGATCCGATTGCCGGAACCGCATGGAATCGATGGCGGCGGCGTCGCTGCGCGCGAACGCGGGATGGACGGGCAGGCCGGTCGAGCGTTCCATGTCCCGCAGGAACGGGCCCCACGCCTCCATCTGGGCGCGGCGGTCCTCGGTCGAGACGATGGAGAAGACGATCGGCCTGGTCGGCGGTGGCGCGGGGACCGGCCCCGGGCGGCTGCAGGCCGCGAGCGTCAGCAGCCCCACGAGGCTGAGCAGGCGTCGGATCATGGGCCGCCATTTGCCCAGCTTGGGCCGCCCGCGTCAAAAGCCGAGTCCACAACGCTCTTGAGCCGGGCCGCCTTTAAGGGGTACCCGCAAGCCCTCATGCTGACAGGTCTCTCCCAACAGGCGCGCGAGGCGAAGAGCTGGCCCTTCGAACAGGCCCGCGCGCTGCTCGCCCGCATCCTTCGCCTGCGCCTCTCCGACGCCGAGCGCGATCTCGCCGCGGCGCTCATCGAGCAGGGCAAGCTCGACGAACTCGTCCGCACGCTGCCGGCGCTGTCCGACCCGGTGGTCTTCCAGTGCGGCTACGGCGCCTCGGGCCTGCCGCACATGGGCACCTTCGGCGAGGCGGCGCGCCCGACCATGGTCCGCACCGCCTTCCGCGCGCTGACCGAGGACGCGATCCCGACGACGCTCATCGTCTTCTCCGACGACATGGACGGGCTTCGGAAGATCCCCGACAACGTGCCGAACCGCGCGATGCTGGAGGAGGACCGCGACAAGCCCGTCACCTCCGTTCGCGACCCCTTCGGCGAGCACGAGAGCTTCGGCGCCCACAACAACGCCCGCCTGCGCGCCTTCCTCGACGGCTTCGGCTTCGCATACACCTTCATGTCGTCCACGGAGACCTACAAGTCCGGCCGTCTCGACGAGGTGCTGCTGCGAATCCTCGAGCGCTTCGAAGCGGTGCAGGCGATCATGCTGCCCACGCTGGGCGAGGAGCGGCGGGCCACCTATTCCCCCTTCCTGCCGATCAGCCCGAAGTCCGGCCGCGTGCTGCAGGCGCCGACGCTGGAGCGCCATCTCGACCGCGGCACGATCGTCTTCCCCGACGAGGACGGGACGCTGACCGAAGTCCCGGTCACCGGCGGCCACGTGAAGCTGCAGTGGCGCCCGGACTGGGCGGCGCGGTGGACGGCCCTGAAGGTCGACTTCGAGATGTCCGGCAAGGACCTCGTCGACAGCGTGCGCATCTCCAGCCGCATCGAGAAGGTGCTGGGCGGCGAGCCGCCGGAAACGCCGCACTTCGAGTTGTTCATGGACGAGAACAACCAGAAGATCTCCAAGTCCAAGGGCAATGGCCTGACGATGGAGGAATGGCTGCGCTACGGCACGCCGGAGAGCCTGGCCTACTACATGTTCCAGTCGCCGAAGTCGGCCAAGCGGCTCTATTTCGACGTGATCCCCAAGGCGACGGACGAGTACCTGTCGCACCTGGAGAGCTTCAACAGGACGCGCGATGACGGCGCGAACCGGGCGCCGATCGACAACCCCGCCTGGCAGGTGCACTCCGGGGCGCCGCCGCAGAAGGGCTCGCCGGTCAGCTTCTCGCTGCTCCTAAACCTCGTCTCGGCGGCGGACGCCTCGACGAAGGAGATCCTCTGGGGCTTCCTCGAGCACTACCTGCCCGGCGCCACGCCTGAGAGCGAACCGCTGCTCGACAAGCTCGCAGGCTATGCCCTCAACTACTACGAGGACTTCGTGAAGCCATCCAAGCGCTTCCGGGTCCCGGACGCGAAAGAGCGCGCGGCCATGGAGGAGCTGGTCCGCCGCCTGAAGGCGCTGCCGGCCGGCGCCGACGCCGAGACCATCCAGAACGAGGTGTTCGAGGTCGGCAAGGGCGCGGGGTTCGAGCCGCTGCGGTCGTGGTTCGGCGCGCTCTACGAGGTGCTGCTGGGCCAGCCGACCGGCCCCCGTTTCGGCTCCTTCGCGGCGATCTTCGGAATCGGCCGGACCATCGACCTCATCGAGCGCGCGCTGGAAGGACGCCTCGTCGCGGCCGTGGCCTAGCCGAGGTCGCCCACGGTGCCGGCCGCGAGGCCCCTTCGGTACGCCACGAAGAGTTGAAGCGTCTGGCTCATGTTCGCGAGCAGGCGCTCGGCGACGGCGGTATCCTTGCCGTCGTCCAACAGACGGGCGACCAGAAGCTCCTGCTCGCGCAGACGCGCCTCGCCCCTGGCGATCAGACCGTCGGCCTCCATCACCCGTTCGCGCCGACTGCCGAACCGGTTCTCCTCTTCCAGGAGGAGGTCCTGGAGGCGCTCGCGCCGCAAGACGTCGGTCTCGGCTTCGAGCAGGCCCATGAAGCGCGCCAGGTTCTGTGTGTGGATGAACCGGTCCATGGCGGTGTCCTCCCCCCGCCAATCTACACCGCCGAGCGGCCTTTCGCCTTGGATAGTTCGCGCCGGAGGCGCACGCCTGCGGCGGCCTACCCGCCTCAAAACCGCTGTTCGGGGAGCGGCGGAATGGCGCAGCCCTCTACATTGCGGCCGCGCAACATGACCTTGACGTAAACGGCAAGGGGCGCCTTAGATTGACAGCGTAAGGCACGTCCACGGGAGGAAAGCCATGCACGCCGATCTGCGCCGGCCGCACCGGACCTATTCGATCCGCCAGCTCTGCCTGGAGTTCAAATGCACGCCCCGCGCCCTGCGCTTCTATGAGGACAAGGGGCTTCTTTCGCCCGCCCGGGACGGGATGAACCGCGTCTACAGCTACAAGGACCGCGCCCGCCTGGTGCTGATCCTGCGCGGCAAGCGCGTGGGACTGTCGCTGGCCGAGATCGGAGAGATCCTCGACCTCTACGAAGTGGGCGACGGCGGCGCCCAACAGGCCGCCAAGAGCCTGAAGAAGTTCCGCGAGCGCATCGTCGCCCTGGAGCACCAGAAGGTCGACATCGACGAGCAGATCGAGGAGCTGCGGCGCGGCGTCTCGGCCATGGAGAAGCAGCTGGAGGCCACCCGGCCCGACCTGCTGCCCCGTGCGGCCGATTACGACCAGATGCTCCGCCGCCAGCTGGACGGCGCTGAACATTAGGCGGAGACGGCTGCGGCCGATTCACGCTTAGAGTGAGACCCGCCGGAGGGGGCGGCGCGGCCTGCACGCACCTCGGCGCCTGCAGGATGCGCCCATGACCTATCAGCCCCCCGTCCGCGACTACCGTTTCGTGTTGCAGGACCTGCTCCAGCTCGACCGGTACGCCAACCTGCCGGCCTTCTCCGAAGCCTCCATGGACGTGGTGGAGCAGATCCTGGAGGAGGCGGCCCGCTTCACCGGCGAGGTGCTGGCGCCCTTGAACGCCGTCGGCGACAAGGAGGGCTGCACCTGGCATGCGGACTTCACGGTCACGACGCCTTCCGGCTTCAAGGACGCCTATCGCCAGCTCGTGGACGGCGGATGGCCCGCGCTGGGCGCCGATCCCGCCTTCGGCGGCCAGGGCCTGCCCTACGTGGTGAACCTCGCCTTCTCGGAGATGAGCTCGGCGGCGAACATGGCCTTTTCCATGTATCCGGGTCTGACCCACGGCGCCTATTCGGCGATCGTGGAGGGCGGGACGGGCGAGCAGAAAGCGCTGTACCTGCCCAAGCTCGCCTCTTTCGAGTGGGGCGGGACCATGAACCTGACCGAGCCGCACTGCGGAACGGACCTGGGTCTGCTGCGCACCAAGGCCGCCCCGAACGGCGACGGGACCTACAAGATCTCGGGTCAGAAAATCTGGATCAGCGGCGGCGAGCAGGACCTGACCGAGAACATCGTCCACCTGGTCCTGGCGCGGATCGAGGGGGCGCCGGCCGGCACGCGGGGGATCAGCCTGTTCATCGTGCCGAAGTTCATCCCCGACGCCGAGGGCAAGCCCGGGCGGCGCAACTCGGTGAAGTGCCTGGGCCTGGAAGAGAAGATGGGCATCCACGGCAACGCCACCTGCTTCATCAGCCACGAGGAAGCGACGGGCTGGCTGGTCGGCGAGGAGAACCGGGGCCTGGCGCTGATGTTCGTGATGATGAACGAGGAGCGGCTGGCGGTGGGCATGCAGGGCCTGGCCCAGGGCGACGCCGCCTACCAGGCGGCCGCGAGCTTCGCCAAGGAGCGCCTGCAGGGCCGCTCGCTCACCGGGCCGAAGAACCCCGCTGGTCCGGCCGACCCGATCCTGGTCCATCCCGACGTGCGGCGCATGCTGATGGACACGCGGGCGGTGCTGGAAGCCGGCCGCGCCTTCCTGTTCTGGACCTCGCTGCAGGGCGAGCTGGCCGAGATCCACCCCGACGAGGCGGTGCGCCAGAAGGGCCAGGACTACATGGCGCTGCTGACCCCGGTGCTGAAGGCGTTCCTGACCGAACGCGGCTTCCAGGCGACGTCGGACGCGATGCAGGTGCAC
>JAGWSE010000143.1 GCA_028869395.1 Alphaproteobacteria bacterium
GACTACGTGTCGGCCGCGGACCTGAAGGCCGAGCAGACGCTCTACGAGGCGCTCAGCAAGGCGCGGCCGGGCTACGGCTTCTTCGCCGAGGAGCGGGGCCTGGTGGAAGGCACCGACCGCACCCACACCTACATCGTCGATCCGCTCGACGGGACCACCAACTTCCTGCACTCGATCCCTCAGTTCGCCGTCAACATCGCGCTGGAACGGGAGGGCCAGGTGGTCGCCGCGGTCACCTACAACCCGGTGACGAACGAGCTGTTCTGGGCCGAGAAGGGCAAGGGCTGCTACGTGAACGATCGGCGCCTGCGGGTCGCCAGCCGCTCCCGCCTCGACGAATCCCTGCTGGCGACAGGCATCCCCTTCCTGGGCCATGGCCAGCACGCCCGGTTCCTCAAGGAACTGCACCAGATGAGCCAGCGCGTGGCCGGGGTCCGTCGCTTCGGGTCGGCGGCCCTCGACCTCGCCTGGGTCGCGGCGGGCCGCTACGACGGCTACTGGGAGCGCGATCTTTCGCCCTGGGATCTGGCGGCGGGCGTGCTGATGGTCACCGAGGCGGGTGGCAAGGTCACCGACGCCGACGGGGGCGGCGACATGCTGAAGTCGGGCTCCATCTGCGCCGCCAACCTCGATCTCCACCCGCAGCTCATCGAGCGCCTGGCCGCGGCGAAGTAGACCGACCTGGGGGCCACCCGGATCGAAGCGTTCAGGCCGCCTCGCCGAACTGCAGCGCCGCGAGCCGGGCATAGAGGCCGCTCTTGCCGACCAGTTCGTTGTGCGTGCCCTGTTCGACAACGCGGCCCTCGTCCATGACCACGATGCGGTCGGCCTTGAGCACCGTCGCCAGGCGGTGGGCGATGACCAGGGTCGTTCGCCCCTGCATGGCTTCGTCCAGCGCCTTCTGAACCAGCCGCTCGTTCTCGGCGTCCAGCGCGCTCGTCGCCTCGTCGAGAAGAAGGATAGGGGCCTCGCGGATCAGGGCGCGGGCGATCGACAGCCGCTGCCGCTGCCCGCCGGAGAGCCCGCGCGCCCGCTCGCCCACCGGCGTGTCCAGCCCCTGGGGCAGGGCGTTCAGGAAGCCCTCGGCCTGAGCCGCGCGGACCGCAGCCTGAATGGCGGCGGGATCGGCGTCTGGGCGGCCGAAGCGAATATTGTCCGCCGCCGAGCCGGAGAACAGCGGCGCCTCCTGCGCCACCAGCGCCATGCGGGCGCGCACCTCGGCCGGATCGGCGTCCCGCAGGTCCACTCCGTCCACCAGCACCCGGCCTTCGTCGGGATCGTAGAACCGCAACAGCAGGCGGAAGACCGTGCTCTTGCCCGCACCCGAGGGGCCTACGAGCGCCACCCGTTCTCCCGGGCGGACGCGCAGCGTCAGCCCGTTCAGCGCCGGCAGGTCGGGGCGCGAGGGATAGGCGAAGGTCACGCCCTCCATCGCCACCTCGCCGCGCGGCGGCTTGGGCATCGGAACCGGCTTGGCCGGCGCCTTCACCCCGGGCCTGGAATCCATGATCTCGCCGATGCGCTCCATGGCGCCGGCGGCCTTCTGCACGTCGCCCCAGGTCTCGCCGAGCTGGCCCACCGAGCTCGCGGCCAGGACCGCGAGGAAGGCGAACTGGATGAGCGCGCCCCAGGCATGGTCGGAGAGCGCCTGATGCACCGCCAGCCAGAAGATCGCCACCACCCCGCCGAAGACCAGGGCGATGACCAGCGCGGTCATCACCGCCCGGGCCGCCATGCGGCGCAACGAGGTGCGGAAGGCGGCTTCCACGGCCTCGCCGAAGCTCGCGGCGGCGGCGCCTTCCTGGCCGAACGCCTGCACGGTCTCCAGGGCGTCCAGCGTCTCGCCGGCGTAGCCGACGGCCCCGGCGAACTGGTCCTGGGTGGAGGCTGTCAGCCGGCGCACGCGGCGGCCGAACAGGAACAGAGGCACGATGACCAGCGGGATGAGCAGCAGCACCAGACCGGTCAGCCTGGCGCTCACCAGCAGCATCAGGGCGAGCGCGCCCACCAGCATCACGAGGTTGCGCAGGGCGATGGAGATCGAGGTCCCGACCAGCGTCTCGACAATCTGGATGTCGGTGGTGAGGCGCGAGAGCACCTCGCCGGTGCGGGTCTTCAGGAAGAAGGCCGGATCGAGCGTCAGGATGTGGCCGTAGACCGCCTTGCGCAGGTCCGCCGTCACCCGCTCGCCCAGCTTGGTGATGAAGAAGTAGCGGCCGGCGGTGGCCAGCGCGAGCAGCAGCGCGACCGCCCCCAGCACCAGAAACCAGCGGTTGACGCCCGCCCGCGCCGCGGCTTCCGCCGTCGAGCCGGTGAGGTGATCCACCAGAAGCCGCACCGCGCCGGTGATGCCCAACGTCGCGCTGGAAGAGACCAGCAGGAAGAGCCCGGCGAGCGTGGCGTCGCCCCAGTGCGCGGCCACGAACGGGCCGAGGCGGCGGAGCGCGCGGACGTTGCGGCTTCGCTCTCGTCGGTTGGCGTCCTCGGCCAGGGTCTTGACCAGGGCCTGGCCCTCGCTCGGACGCCCTTGCACAGAGGCCTCGCCGCGCGGATCACTCATGGGCACTCAAACCTTGCATTTTCCCGCGCCTTTCAGCTATACGCGCGGCTCGCTTTCGAAGGGCCGTCCCGAAGGGCCGCCCCGGCATATGCCGAACCCTTTACGTCAGGCGCCAGCGCGATGAAACAAGACACCCATCCGGACTACCACTTCATCACCGTGGTGATGACCGACGGCACCACCTATCAGACGCGCTCCACCTACGGGAAGGAAGGCGCGACCCTGAACCTCGACATCGATCCGAAGACGCATCCGGCGTGGACCGGCGGCGCCCAGCAGCTGCTCGACCGCGGCGGCCGCGTGTCGCGCTTCAACGCCAAGTTCGGCGCCTTCACCCGCAAGTAAGCCGGCGCTAGCCGGCCCGGTCCCGGCGAGACCGGGATCCAGGCTTACGTTCGTTCCATCCGAACAAAGACGCCGCGGAGGTCGCCCTCCCCGGCGTTTTCCGTTTCGCGAATCCTGGCCGCTCAGGCCCCGAAGGCCTGCTTCAACCGGTCGATTTGCGAGAGCACCGGGTGCGGGGCGGCTTCGGCCGGCCCCTCGACATACATCCGCCGGTCGAGGTGGCGGACCCGGTCGTAGAGCCGCTCGGCGCGGTCGACGAGCTCGAGGAGGTCGCGCGGCAGCTCCACGGTCTCGGCGTCCGAGCCCGCCTCCTCGCCGTTCAGGCGGTAGCGGTCCTCGCAGGCGGCGCGCGGCTCCATGTCCCCCTCGCGCACCGCCCGCTGGACGAGCAGCCATGACGCGACCTGCATCAGGCGCGTCGTGAGACGCATGCTCTCGGAGGCGTAGGCCAGCGCCCCGCTTCGGGACAGCGACTTCGATTCCTGGCGCCCCGGACCGTCGAGATAGCCCGCGGTCTCCTCAACGAGCTCCATCCCCTCCTGGAAGGTGCGCTCGAAGAGTTCGGAGCCCGCGAAATCCTGGATAACCTCGGCCCGCCAGTCGCTCGCCGCCGTCGCATCGATCGTCAATGGGTTCGCCCCCTCAAGTCGTTCCGCCGCAGCCCTTGGCCCGCCCCTGGCCCGCGCCCGTGCAACCCTCGTGCCACAGGTCTTAACCTGACCTGGAGCCGAACAGCGCATCGGCCGCAGCCCGGCCGGCCCGTTTGCGCTCGAGCTGCGCCTCGACGCGGGCGATCTCGGCTCGAAGCACCTGCAGGCGCTCCTCGAGCTCGACCACCCCGTACAGCTCCAAGTCCTCGCGGACCGCTTCCGCCAGCCGCTGGCCGCGGCCAATCCGCACTTCCGCCGGTTCGTCCATTCGCGAGCCTCCTTTGCCGGCCCCCGTTTGGGCGCTATCCAAGCCCGCCTTGGGCATCGACGCAAGATTGGGAGACGTTACGTCATGAGCCAGACCATGACCGCCGTGGGAATCGAGGGCGGCAAGGGCCCGGCCGAGGCGCTGAAGGCCGTCGAGATCGAGCGTCCGGAGCCCGGGCCCGGCCAGATCCTGATCGCGGTGAAGGCCGCCGGCGTCAATCGTCCGGATATCCTGCAGCGGCTGGGCGGCTATCCGCCGCCGGCCGGCGCGCCGGACACGCTCGGCCTGGAGGTCGCCGGCGAGGTGGTGCACGCCGCTGGCCGCTGGAAGGTGGGCGACAAGGTCTGCGCGCTGCTGGGCGGCGGCGGCTACGCCGAATACGTCGTCTGCGACGCCCGCCACGCCCTGCCGATCCCCAAGGGCCTCGACTTCGTCAAGGCGGCGGGACTGCCCGAGACGGTCTTCACCGTCTACGCCAACGTCTTCGAGCATGGCGTCCTGAAGCCCGGCGAGACCTTGCTGGTGCACGGCGCGACCTCCGGCATCGGCGTCACGGCGATCCAGATGGCCAAGGCGGCCGGCGCCAAGGTGATCGCCACCGCGCGCGGCGCAGGCAAGGCCACCGAGGCCAAGGCGATAGGCGCCGACGTGGTGATCGACACGACCACCGAGGACTTCGCCGACGTGGCCAAGGCGGAAGGCGGCGTCGACGTCGTGCTCGACATGGTGGCCGGCGACTATTTCCCCAAGGAACTGGACGCGTTGAACACCGGCGGGCGCATTGTCTTCATCGCCGCCCTGGGCGGCGGCGAGATCGCCTTTCCGGTGTTCCGCCTGATGCAGAAGCGGGCCGTCATCACCGGCTCGACGCTGCGTCCGCGCGACGCCGACGAGAAGGCGCGCCTGGCCGCCGAGGTCGAGCGCGTCGTCTGGCCCTGGATCGAACAGGGCCAGGTCAAGCCGGTGATCGACGCCACTTTCCCGCTCGCCCAGGCCGACAAGGCCCACGCCCACCTCGAAAGCGGCGCCCACGTGGGCAAGGTGGTCCTGACGGTGGGGTGACCTATCCCGCGCTTTCCGCCTTCTTCAGCGCCTCGGCCCAGTCCTGGCGGGCCTGGGCGCGGTCGGGGTTGATCGGCGGCGGCGGCTC
>JAGWSE010000144.1 GCA_028869395.1 Alphaproteobacteria bacterium
CCGTCCGGCAGGACGACGCCATCGAGCGGACCGGCCGCACCGAACAGGTGGCTGGCGAAGACCGGACCTTCGACCCGTCCGTCACGGCGCCCACGCCGCGGCAGGTGTCCGGGGAGGCTCCGGAACCCAAGCAGGAAGGCTTCGAAGGTCCGCAGGGCGATCCGGCGGAGGGCAAGCGCCGCTAGGCGGTGACGGCCGCCCTCAGCGCCTCGACGACGACGTCGGGGCGCTCCATCGGCAGGAAATGGGTCGTGCCGGGCACGATCTCGATGCGGATGCGGCCCTCGCGGGTCAGGTCCCGCTCGCGGCCCTCGATCCGGCAGGTGGACGCGAACGCCGCCTTGCGGATGTCGATGGGGCAGCGGCTCTGCGCGAAGGCGGCGTACGGGTCGTAGTTGTGGGTGCGGAAGTTCGAAGCTTCCCATTCGGGCGTACAGGCCAGCGTCACCTCGCCCGCACCTGTGTCGCGGAACCCGGCCGCGACGTAGTCGGCGATCTGCTCGTGGCGCCAGGTCTTGAACGCGCCGCGGCCGGTGTAGGCCTCCAGGGCAGCGGCGTGGCTGGGGAAGGACGCACGCCGTCGAAGCGCCCCCTGCACAAGCGGCGACTCCTCGATCGCGGCCGGATCGCCGGCGCTCGGGAAGATGACGGGGTCCAGGAGCACGAGGCTCTTCACGCGTTGCGGCTGGGCCGCCGCGGCGAGGAGACTGGAGGTGCCGCCCATGGAATGGCCGGCCAGCACTACCGGCCCCTCGGCGGCGGCGGCGAGGAACGCGAGCAGATCCTCGCGAAACTCCGCCCAGCCGTCGCGGCCTTCGATGACCGTGGGAAGGCCACTGGCGCCATGGCCGCGAAGATCGATCGCGAAGATCCGCATCTCGCCTGCGAGCGGCGCCAGGATGCTGCGGTAGGTGCGCGCGTTGAAGCCGTTGGCGTGAGAGAACACCACGTCCACCGGCCGGTCGGACGGGCCGAAGTCGAGGAACGCCATCTCGCCCCCGCGGCTCGGCAGCGCCACCCGCCGCGCGGCGGGTTCGTGTGTCACCCTGGCGTCCATGGACCCTCCCGATCCCAGACCCATATAGGCTTCACGCCACGGAGGAGAAGTCATGAACCCGCTTGCGACGATCGGCTACGAGAACGAGCCGCAAGCCGCCGTCATCGAGCGGCTCAGACAGGCGGGCGTCGAGGTTGTGATCGACGTGCGGGCCGTGGCGTCCTCGCGCCGCGCGGGCTTCTCGAAGACCTTGCTCGCCGCGAGCCTCGCCGAGGCGGGGATCGACTATGTCCACCTGCGTGACCTCGGCACGCCCAAGCCGGGGCGTGACGCCGCCCGCCACGGCCGGATCGCCGAGATGCATCGGATCTACGAGGACCACCTCGCCGAGCCGGCGGCCGAGCTGCAGCTCGCCCAGGCCACCGAGATCTCGCAGGAACGCCGCGCCGCCCTGCTTTGCTACGAGGCCGACGCCGCCGGCTGCCACCGCCGGATTGTGGCCCAGCGCATCCAGGCGGCGACCGGCTGCGAGGTGGTGGACCTCTGATCTGTCGTCTTTCGGAAGAGCCGGGCGGCGCCGGCTTACGCTTCCATCTCCGCGCCGGCGAGGTCGCACCCGGCGAGGCGCGCCTGGGTGAGGTCCGCCTCCAGCATGCGCGCCCGTCGGGCCATCGCGCCGCGCAGGTCCGCCGCGCGCAGGATCGCCCGCGTGAGATCGGTGCGTACGAAACGCCCCTCGGCGATCATCAGGGGCCCGAGCTTGGCGCCGCGCAGGTCCGCGCGGGTCAACTGGGCGCCCACCAGCTTGGCGCCCCGCAGATCCGCCTCGCGAAGATCGGCCCCGCGGAAGTCGCAACCGGAAAGGTCGGCCCCCTGCAGCTCGATCCTTTGCATGTCGAGCCCGAAGAAGATGCTGTCGCGGGCGACGAGGCCGGTCAGGCGACGCCCGCGCAGGGTCCGCATGGGCCGGAAATCCACCTCCGGCAGCGCCAGAACCGAGCCCTTGCGCCCCTGCGAGTCGCAGTAGATCTCGTGGTCGCCCAGCACCTCGTCCAGCGGCCGGTCGTCGACGTAGAAAATCGGAGGCGGCGCCTGCAGCACCTCGGTCATGTCGACGTCGTCGAGCAGGGCGTGCTCGAGGTTGGCCCCGGCCACCACCGTGCGCTTCATCGAGGCGCCGGAGAGGTCCGCGCCACCGAGATCCGCGCCCGACAGGTCCGCCCCGTCGAGGACCGCCCGCATAAGGCGCGCGCCGGACATCATCGCCCCTGAAAGGTTCGCGTCGGTGAAGTCGCTGGCCATGGCGATGGTCGATGTCATCTGGGCCCCGGCCAGATTGGCCCCCGCCAGGATCGCGTAGTTCAGCTCGCCCGGCCGATGCTCGTGGCGCAGGATCCGGAAACCGTCGAGCTTGTCCTGCAGCGCGATGCGGCCTTCACGCAGGTCGCAACCGGCCAGCTCCGCGCCCGCGAGGTTCGCGCCGCGCAGGCAGGCGCCGCGCAGATCCGCACGCTTGAAGTTGGCCCGCCGGAGATCGGCCTCGCGCAGGTCAGCACCGAACAGGATGGCCCGGGCGAGATTGGCGCCGGCCATCATCGCCCCCGTCAGCTTCGCGCCCGCCAGATCGGCCTCGCGCAAGTCGAGGCCTTCCAGGGTGCAGTGGGAGAGATCGGCATAGGTCAGCGCCAGCCGTCGGCCGCCGGAGCGCCCCGCCAGGTATCGCTGGTGCGCCTCGACCGCCTCGCGCAGGCTCTGGGCGTCGAGCGCCAGGTGGTAGGGTTGGGCTTGGGACGACATGCACCGCCTTCAGACGGTCGACCATGGCCCGGGCGCGCTTAAGGAACGGTTGCCCGGGCGCGGAAAACCCGGGCGCGCTAGTTCTTGGGATCGTTGCGGGTGGCCGCCGCGATAAGGGCCGCGATCCGGTCGGTCTGATCGGCCGCCTGGTTCAGGATCTGCATCGGACCGCCCTGGCCGGGCTGGATGGCCGCCGACATCTGGTGCGCGGCGGTCTGGGCCACGGCCACGGCCGTGTTCTCGACCTTCGAGAAGCCGGAGGCGGCCAGAACGCGCGCCTGGGCGTCCGGATAGATGAAGCCGTAGGTCGGATAGACCGAGCCGCCCATGTCGCGATTGGGGCCGTACCAAACCTTCACCAGGCTCCAGTCGCCCGCCTGGGAGACGTCGATCAAGGTGACGTTCTTCTCGATCTTCCCGCGCGAGCCGTCGATCGGAGACCAGTTGGCATGGGTGATCTGGATGATCCGATCGGTGAGCACCTGGGTCACCACCGCCACGTGGCCAAGCCGCATGCGCGCCGTGGGCTTGAAGCAAAGCACGGCGCCCGCCTTGGGCTGGAAGCCTTCCTGGTAGTGGCCCACGGCCTGCTTCCACCAGGTATAGGCGTCGCCGAAGATCTGGATGCCGGACATCAGGCGCGCAAAAGGCACGCACTGCCAATAGGTGTCAGCGTAGGCTCCCGCGCTGGGCGCCAGGCTCATAACGGCCGCGACGGCCAGGGAACCCAAAAGGGTCCTCGGTCGCTTAAGCATGTTCTGGGCACTCCCCGACGCTACGGGCCAAGGCATAACCCTAAGCGTGGATGAGTGAAAAGAGGGTTGAGATTGTCGCAGGCCGGCGGGCGCGAGCGTGCAACGACAACAGGGCCGCCCCGCCCGCCGCAATCTCTATGGGTGAGGAGAGCTTAAGAGACGAATTTCTTAATCGGACACCCGCGGCCGAGGCCCTTCGGTCCACAGGCCTCGCAAAACGCCTGTGGAAAACCTAACACATTGATCCATGTCACAGTCCGAATACTCGGATTCCCGCTCAGCTTGTCTTGCATCACGGCGTTGTAACGAAATGAAACGTGACTGTAAGGGGCCTCGCCGCCGCTATTCGCGCGGCTGCGTACAGGATGCCGCACCAGCTTCACAAAAATGAGAGGCGGCCTTGAAAACGGTCTTTGGCGCCTTCGTAAGGGCGCCCGGGGCGACTCAGAGGAAGCTGTAGGGGTCGATGTCGATGGCGACTCGGCAGGCTCCCTTGGGCCTCACCCGCGCCCGCCAGGCCGCCATGTAGGCCGACAGATCGACATTCCGGTCCGCCCGCACCAGGAAGCGTTTGCGCCGGCGGCCGCGAACCAGCGCGAGCGGCGCGTCGGCCGGTCCGTAGACCTCGACGCCGGGCGTGTTCGGAGCGGCCTCGGCCATCTCGCGCACGAACGCCTCGAGGCGCGCGGCGTCCACGTCGGAGGCCACGACGGCCGCCAGGCGACCAAACGGCGGCAGCCCCGCGAATTCCCGCTCCGACATCTCCGCGGCGACGAAGGCGTCGCGGTCCTGGGCCTTGAGCGCCTGCATGACCGGGTGGTCCGGCGCGTAGGTCTGCAGGAGCGCCCGGCCCGGGCGCTCGCGCCGTCCCGCGCGCCCCGTCGCCTGGGCGAGCAGCTGGTAGGTCCGCTCCGCGGCCCGCAGGTCGCCTCCGCGCAGGCCCAGGTCGGCGTCGACCACGCCGACCAGCGTCAGCTTCGGGAAATTATGTCCCTTCGCGGCCGACTGGGTGGCCACCATGACGTCGATCTCGCCAGCCGCCATGGCCTCGATCAGGCGCTTGCCCTCGCGGGCATCGAACACCGTGTCCGAGGAGAACACCGCAACGCGCGCGTCCGGGAACAGCGCGCGCACCTCTTCCTCCACCCGCTCCACGCCGGGGCCGATGGAGGCCAGGCTTTCCTTGGCGCCGCAGTGGGGGCACGCGGCCGGCTTGGGCATGGAGAAGCCCGTCAGGTGACAGACGAGCCGACCTGAGTAGCGATGCTCGACCAGCCAGGAGTCCGTGTCCGGGGCCGTCATGCGTTCGCCGCACGCCCGACAGAGCACCAGGGGCGCATAGCCGCGGCGGTTGAGGAACAGCAGGACCTGTTCGTGCTTTCCCAGGGTCTCGCCCATGGCCCGGACGAGCGGCGGCGAAAGCCAGCGGCCGCTTTCCGGCGGCGCTTCCCGCAGGTCCACGATATCGATGTCCGGCAACCGCGCCAAGCCGTGGCGGGCGGAAAGCTTGAGCCATCGGTAACGGCCGGTCTCGGCGTTGCGGAGCGTCTCCAGCGATGGCGTCGCGGACGCCAGCACGACCGCCGCCGTCTCGATCTTGCCCCGCGCCACGGCCAGATCGCGCGCGTGATAGATGAAACCCTCCTCCTGCTTGAACGAGCCGTCATGCTCCTCGTCGACGACGACGAGCTTGAGGTTGCGGAAGGGCAGGAAGAGCGCCGATCGCGCGCCGACGACGATCCGGCAGCGGCCCGAGAGCACGCCCTCCCAGACCCGTCGCCGGGCCGGCGGGGCGACGTCGGAGTGCCATTCGCCGGGCGCCGCGCCGAACCGGCGCGTCACCCGCTCGATCACCGCCTGGGTGAGCGCGATCTCCGGCAGCAGGATCAGCACCTGCGCGTCTGGATGGGCGCCGAGCGCCGCGGCGGCCGTCTCCAGATAGACCTCCGTCTTGCCCGAGCCGGTGACGCCGTCGAGCAGGGCGACCTGGAACCCGCCCGCCGCGATCATCTCGCCCAGCGACTCCGCGGCCGCGGCCTGGCTCGGATTGAGGAATGGCGGCGACCGCGCCGGATCCGGCGCCGCGAACGCGACATCCGGTTCGATCACGCGCGCCTTGAGCACGCCCTCGTCGAGCAGTCCCTTGACCACGCCGGCCGAGACGCCCGCGATCCGGGCCAGTTCGGCGGCGCTGACCGACGCCGCAGCCGCGGCCTCCAGCACCTGCTGACGGGCCGTCGTCGCGCGGGCGGGGGCCAGGCCTGACGGCTCGATGACCCGCACAGGCTTCGCTCTCGGCGCGCGGGCCCCGCGCAGCGCGATGGCGAGCGGCTGACCCGGAGCATCGACCGCGTATCGGGCGGCCCATTGCACGAATTCCAGCGTGCGTTCCGGCAGCGGAGGATCGTCGAGCTTCGCCTGCACGGCCTTGAGCGGCCGGTTGCCCCCGGCGCCGTCGCGCAAGGCCGCCACCACGCCACGCATCAGGTTCGGGCCGAGCGGGGCGGCCACCTGGTCGCCTACGGCCAGCGCCATGCCGTCGGGCTCCTCGTAATCGAAGGCCTCGGGCAACGGCAGCGGAAGCAGCACGGAGGCGATGCGGCTCATCGGCAGGCCTTCGCGCGTGCGGCAAGGCCCGCTACAAGGCGCCGTCCCAGCCTCAAGGTCTTTCCGATGCAGCTACTCCTCGACACCGCCGACGTAATCGTCCTCAAGGACTTGGTCGCCACCGGCCTGGTGGACGGCGTGACCACCAATCCTACCCTGATCGCCAAGTCCGGCCGGCCCATGCTGGAGGTCATCGCCGAGATTTGCGACCTCGTCGAGGGTCCGGTGAGCGCCGAGGTCGCCGCCACGGAGTCGCAGGCCATGCTGGCCGAGGGCCGCAAGCTGGCATCGGCCGCCTCCAACGTCGTCGTTAAGGTCCCGCTGACCCGCGAAGGCCTGATCGCCGTTCGACAATTTTCGGCCGAGGGAATCCAGACCAACGTCACGCTCTGCTTCTCGGCGCCGCAGGCGCTGCTGGCCGCCAAGGCAGGCGCCAACTACATCTCGCCCTTCGTCGGCCGGCTCGACGACCACGGAGCGGTCGGGATGGACCTGATCAGCGAGATCCGGGCGATCTACGACAACTACGACTTCGACACGGAAATCCTGGCCGCCTCGATCCGCAACGGCAGCCACGTGACCCAGGCGGCCATCGCCGGCGCCGACTGCGCGACGATCCCCCCGGACGTCTTCGCGTCGCTTTTCAAGCACCCGTTAACCGAAAAGGGGCTTGATCAATTCCTGGCCGACTGGGCGAAAACGGGCCAGTCGATTCTCTGACGGGGGCGGGCACATGGACGGGTCGCAGGGCGAGATCGAGGGTCTCCCGCTGGAGCCCGCGGCCGTCCGCCGATTCCTGTCCGACAACCCCGATTTCATCCGCGAGGACGTGGGCCTTCTCGGAGAGCTCGGCCTGAAGGTCGCCGCGGGAAACGTGGTGGACTTCGGCCCCGCCGCGCTGGCCCGGGTGCACGCCGCTCAGCAGCGGGAGGCCACACAGCGCCAGCAACTCGAGGAGACGGCGCGCGCCAACTTTTCGGCGCAGGCCCAGACGCATGGCGCCGTTGTCGACCTGCTCGACGCCCGCAATCACTCGGATCTGGCCTGGCGGCTCGACGAGCTGGCCCAGGCGCGCTTCGGCCTCGCCGCCGCCGTGATCGCCCTGGAGGCGGACGAACGCGTCCCGGCGGGTTGGAAGATGCTGGTCCAAGGACAGGTCGACATGATCCTGGACGGGCCGCAGCGGCTCGCCCGCATGGGCTTCGCGCCGACGGCGCTCGGCCTGTTTGGCGACAAGGCCGAGAAGGTGCGCTCCATGGCCATGGTCCGCATGGCGATCTGGGAGCCTTCTCGCCAGGGCGTGCTTGCCTTCGGCTCCGCCGACCCGGCCGGCTTCACGCCGGACATGGGGACCGAGCTCGTGGCCTTCCTGGCGCGCGTCGTGGAGCGCAC
Source organism: Alphaproteobacteria bacterium (assembly GCA_028869395.1). GTDB lineage: Bacteria > Pseudomonadota > Alphaproteobacteria > Caulobacterales > Caulobacteraceae > Phenylobacterium. The sequence goes on from JAGWSE010000144.1 coordinate 7,549, forward strand.
GGCCGAGCGCTGGCCGATCCTTTGACGGCGGAAGGCGCACTCGCCGGCTGGCTTCAGCACCTGGCGCAGGAGCGGCGCCTCTCGCCCCGCACGCTGGAAGCCTACGGCTTCGCAGGCCGCCGCTACCTGGGCTTCCTCGAAGGTCATCGCGGGGAGGCGCTGGAGCTCGAGGACCTGGGCGGAATCACCGCTGGCGAGGTCCGCGCCTGGCTCGCCCACCTGCGCTCCGGCGAAACGCCGCTCTCGCCGCGCTCGCTCTCCCAGGCGCTGTCCGCCATCCGGACCTTCCACGGCTTTCTCGATCGCCGGCTGGACACGCCCAATGCCGCGATCGCCTTGGTCCGCGGGCCGAAGGTGAAGCCCGGTGCGCCGCGGCCGGTGAGCGAAGACCAGGCCTTGGGCCTCCTCGCCGAACCGGCCCTGGATCCTGACCGGGACGCCTGGGAGGCGGCGCGCGACCAGGCGGTGCTCACCCTGCTGTACGGCTGCGGCCTGCGGATTTCAGAGGCGCTGTCGCTGAAGCGCTCCGATGTGCCGATCCCGGATAGCCTGCGGATCACCGGCAAGGGCTCCAAGACGAGGCTGGTCCCCGTCCTGCCGGCCGTTCGCGAGGCGGTGGACGCCTATCTGGCCGCCGCACCCTTCGCCCTCGCGCCCGACGAGCCGTTGTTCCGGGCGCGCCGCGGCGGCCCGCTCAGCGCGCGCCACGTCCAGGCCACGGTCCAGAACCTCAGAAGCCGGCTTGGCCTGCCGGCGAGCGCGACGCCCCATGCGCTGCGTCACTCGTTCGCCACACACCTGCTGGGCGCCGGCGCGGACCTGAGGTCGATCCAGGAACTCCTCGGCCACGCGTCGCTGTCGACCACACAGCGCTACACCGAGGTCGACGCCGCCGCCCTGCTCAACGCCTATCGGGCGGCGCACCCGCACGCCTGACGCTAGTCGCCGAAGGCCCGGATCGAGCGGGCGTCGCGCTCCACGTCGTAACGGACGATCAGCGGCGCAGGACAGCCTCCGACGGTGCGGTAGATGGCGATCTCCTCGTGCGCCTTCGGCAGATCGCCGAGCTTCCAGACACGGGCGACGCCCGCGCCGGCCACCGCGGTGACGCCAGCCCTGCAAGCGGCGGGAACCGGAGCGAAGGTGTTCCTAAGGATATCGGGCCGCGCCAGGGTTGCGCTCGGCGAAGGCGCGGCGGAAGCGGCCGAAACCTGGGCCGCCAGCAGAAGGGCGATCATCTTGGATCTCCTTGCACGAACGACGTCAGGCTGGCGCCGCTCGCGCCCGGCCCCAAGTTAACTCTCAGGCGGCGCCCCTCGCCCATGGCGCACCAGCCTGAGCCAGGCGACGTCCGAACCCGCGTCCTGACCCCTTTCGGTGCAGGTGAAGCCTTCGCGCGCGTAGAAGTGCTGCGCCCGGCGATTGGGCGCCTGGACCTTCAACGAGAGCGGCCGGTCGGAGAGCGCCGACACGTGGTCGAGCAGCGCCTTGCCCACGCCGCGGCCCCTGCGGTCCACGTAGAGCGAGTGGAGGAAGTTCTGTGGCCGGTAGACGGCGGCGAGGCCGAGGATTCGTCCGTCCTCGACCGCCACATAGACCTCTTCCTCCTGAGCGGCGCGCAGGAAGTCCTCACGGCGGTGCCGCTCCGGCGCGATCCAGGTGAAGGTTTCCCTGAGCACCCGGACGTAAAGGTCGGCGCAGGCCGGAAGCTCCTCCGGCCGCGCCCGGCGGATCTCGAGCCTCGCCGTCAAGCCTGCATCGTCCACCCCTCCACGCCCATGGCGGCCTGGCGCAGGGCCTCCGAGCGGGTGGGGTGCGGATGGCAGGTGCGGGCGACGTCCTCGGAGGCTGCGCGGAACTCCATGGCCACGCAGTACTCGCCGATCATCTCCGAGACCGAGGGGCCGATCATATGCACGCCCAACACCTCGTCCGTGGCCGCGTCGGCCAGCACCTTCACGAAGCCTTCGCTCTCGTGGTTGATCTTGGCGCGGGAGTTGGCGGTGAAGGGGAACTTGCCCACCTTGTAGGCGCGGCCCTCGGCCTTCAGCTCGTCCTCGGTCTTGCCGACCCAGGCGACCTCCGGCCATGTGTAGATCACGCTCGGAATGATCCCGTAGTTCACGTGGCCCGCGTGGCCGGCGATGGTCTCGATGCAGGCCACCGCCTCGTCCTCGGCCTTGTGCGCCAGCATGGGCCCGTGGGTGACGTCCCCGATCGCCCAGACGCCGGCAGCCGTCGTCTTCCAGTGGTCGGTCTCGATGAACCCGCGCTTGTCGGGCGTGATGCCGACGCTCTCCAGCCCGAGGCCCTCCGTATAGGGCCTGCGGCCGATGGCGAGCAGGACGTAGTCGGCGTCCAGCGTCTCGGCCGAGCCGCCGGCGACCGGCTCCATGGTGAGCGTCACGCCGGACTTGCCGGCCTTCGCGCCCGTCACCTTCATGCCGAGCTTGAATTCCATGCCCTGCTTGGCGAGGGCGCGCTGCAAGGTCTTGGCGACCTCGGCGTCCGCGCCGGGCGTGATCCGATCGAGAAATTCAACGACCGTCACCTTGGCGCCGAGCCTGCGCCACACCGAACCCAGCTCCAGGCCGATGATGCCGGCGCCGATCACCACCAGGCTCTTCGGCGCCTCGGGCAGCGACAAGGCGCCGGTGGAATCCACGATCCGCTTCTGGTCGACGGCGACGCCCGGCAGGCCGGAGGGCTCTGAGCCCGTGGCGATCACGATGTTCCTGGCTTCGAAGGTGGTCGTCTTGCCGTCGTCGCCGGCCACCTCGACCTTGCCCGCGCCGGCGAGCTTCCCCTTGCCCTTGATCCAGTCGACCTTGTTCTTCTTGAACAGGAACTCGATCCCCTTCGTGAGTTGGCTGACCGAGTCGGCCTTCTGCTTCATCATCTGGACCAGATCGAGCTTGGGCGCGACCTGGATCCCGATCCCGGCAAAATCCTTGGCCGCCATCTCGAAGAGCTCCGAGGCGTGCAGCAACGCTTTCGAGGGCATGCAGCCGACGTTGAGGCAGGTGCCGCCGAGCGTCGGCCCCTTCTCGACACAGGCCACCTTCAGGCCCAGCTGGCCCGCCCGGATTGCGGCGTTGTAGCCCCCGGGCCCTCCTCCGATGATGATGACGTCGTAGCTGGTCTCGGCCATGTCTGCGCCTGCTTGAAGAGATGGCCGCGACCTAGCGCGCATCCCGCCAAAGTGGAAGGCGGTTTGGCGCCGAGGAGGCGCGCCAGCGGAGATTTGGCGCGAGCCGCCCGGCGGATGGGTTCCCCGTTCCGCGACCCGTGTCGCCGGTCAGGCCGCCGCGGTCGCAGCCCGGCCGGAACGCTCCACCCGCCAGATGGCCGCTGCAACGATCCCTGTCACCAACAGGATCACGTAATCCTCCCGTAGCTCGGCCGGCGTGAAGACCTGCTGATAGGCGGGGGTCGCGTGCATCACCCACCACAGCACCGCGTCCACGAGCACGGCGCCGAGATAGAGCCCGAGCGCGGAACGGCCTCGGATCAGCCGCCACGCCGCCGTGATCCAGAGCGCCACGACGGCGCTCCAGACGGCGAGCTCCCACCAGGCGGTCGCATCCCACAGCGGGATCATGCGCGCCAGGTCTTCCGGCACGGGGTTGAGCAGGCCCGCCTTGTACCAGGCGTTGCCGACGATCGGGACGAGATCGAAGACGGCGTAGGCGCCCACGATGACGCCCAGCGCGACGCGCAGGATCTTCACGGCGTTTCCCCCTGGATGGCCCGTTCTGGCGGGGCCGGCCGGGAAGCTGCGCCGTTAGCGTCCTTTCGTCGAGTCCTAGAGATCCAGCAGCAGGCGCTGCGGATCCTCGACGGCGTCCTTGACGTGGACCAGGAACGTCACGGCGCCCTGGCCGTCGACGATGCGGTGGTCGTAGCTGAGCGCCAGGTACATCATCGGCCGGGCGATGATCTGCCCGTTCACCACCATCGGCCGTTCCTGGATCTTGTGCATGCCCAGGATGCCCGACTGCGGCGCGTTGAGGATCGGCGTCGACATCAGCGAGCCGTAGACCCCGCCGTTGGAGATGGTGAAGGTGCCGCCCTGCAGGTCCTCGAGCGCGAGCTGACCGTCACGGGCCTTCTTGCCGAGCGCGCCGATGGCCTTCTCGATGCCGGCGAGGCTGAGCTGGTCGGCGTCACGCACGACCGGCGTCACCAGGCCGCGCTCGGTGCCGACGGCCACCGAGATGTCGTAGTGGTTCTTGTAGATCAGGTCCTGGCCGTCGATCTCGGCGTTGACCTCTGGCACCATCTTCAGGGCGTGGACCACGGCCTTCACGAAGAAGCTCATGAAGCCGAGCTTCACGCCGTGGGTCTTCTCGAAGGCGTCCTTGTACTGGCTGCGCAGCGCCATGACGTTGGTCATGTCCACCTCGTTGAAGGTGGTCAGCATGGCCGCGGCGTTCTGGGCCTCCTTCAGCCGGCGCGCGATGGTCTGGCGCAGGCGGGTCATCCGCACGCGCTCCTCACGCTCATGCAGTTCGCGCGGGGCGGCGGGCGCAGGCGCGCTCGGCGGGGCCTTGCCGCGCGATTCGAGCGCGGCCAGCGCATCGCCCTTGGTGATCCGGCCGCCCTTGCCGGAACCGGGGATGGCGCCGGCGTCCAGCTTGTTCTCGGCCACGATCCGCTGGGCGGACGGGGCCATGACCGCCTCGGCGGCGGCGCGCTGGGGCTCCGGCTCTGGCGCGGGCTTCGCCGCCGGTTGCGGCGCGGGCGCAGGCTTGGCAGCGGGCGCCTCGGCCTTCGGCGCGGCCGGGGCGGCCTTCGCGGTCGCGCCCTCCGAGATCCGGCCCAGCACCGCGCCGGGCTCGACGGTGGCGCCCTCCCCGGCCGAGATGGCCTCCAGCACGCCGTCGGCCGGGGCGGCCACCTCCAGGCTCACCTTGTCGGTCTCGAGCTCGACGAGGATCTCGTCCTTGCGCACCTGATCGCCGGCCTTCTTCGTCCACTTGGCGACCGTCGCCTCGGTGACGGATTCGCCCAGCGCCGGCGTCATGATGTCGGCCATTTCGATGCGCTCCTTAAGCGTTCAAACGCACACAAACACAGAGTTGGTCAGGCGCTGCGCCGTCAGGCGAAGGCCTCGGTGAGGAAGGTCTCGAGCTCTTTCAGGTGTCGGCTCATCAGGCCGGCCGCCGTTGAGGCCGAGGCCGGGCGGCCAACGTAGCGGGCGCGCTTGGCCTTGACGTCAAGCCGCTCCAGCGTGAGCTCCAGCCACGGATCCACGAACATCCAGCCGCCCATGTTCTTGGGCTCTTCTTGGCACCAGACGAGCTCCGCGTTCCTGAAGCGCCTCAGCTCGTTGGAGAGCGACTTCAGAGGCCACGGATAGAACTGCTCGAGGCGCAGGATGTAGACGTCGTTGCGGCCCGTCTTGGCGCGGTGCTCGACCAGGTCGAAGTAGACCTTGCCCGAGCAGAGGATCACGCGGGCGATCTTGTCGTCGCTGGCGAGCGTCACGCCGCCCACGTCGCAGCCGGCCTCCGCCCCGTCGATCATGACCCGGTGGAAGCTGGTGCCCTCGGCCATGTCGGAGAGGTTCGAGACCGCCCGCTTGTGGCGCAGCAGCGACTTCGGCTCCATCACGATCAGCGGCTTGCGGAACTCGCGCAGCATCTGGCGGCGCAGCGCGTGGAAATAGTTCGCCGGCGTCGTGAGGTTGACCACCTGCATGTTGTCTTCCGCGCAGAGCTGCAGGTAGCGCTCGAGGCGGGCGGAGGAGTGCTCCGGCCCCTGGCCCTCATATCCGTGCGGCAGAAGCATCACCAGGCCGCTCATCCGCAGCCACTTGCGTTCGCCCGAGGAGATGAACTGATCGATCACCACCTGGGCGCCGTTGGCGAAGTCGCCGAACTGGGCTTCCCACAGGGTCAGCGTGTTGGGATCGGTCAGCGAGAAGCCGTACTCGAAGCCCAGCACCGCCTCTTCCGAAAGCGCTGAGTCCAGCACCTCGAAGTGCGCCTGGTTGGGCCCGAGGTTGCGGAGCGGGAAATAGACCTCTTCCGTCTTCTGGTCGACGACGCCGGAGTGGCGCTGGGAGAAGGTGCCGCGCACGCTGTCCTGGCCGGACAGGC
>JAGWSE010000145.1 GCA_028869395.1 Alphaproteobacteria bacterium
ACAGGTGCAGCCAGCGGGCGAAGTGCGTCGGCCGAATTTCCGGGATCTGCGTGTGCACGACCATCGGCGCGCCCTTGAAGCGGCCGGTCATCAGCGTCACCGACGACCAGAAGTCGCAGAGCTTGGCGAGGTGGTGGTCCCAGTCCTCGACGACGCGGTTGAAGATGGGCCCCAGCGCCGGGTCGCGGCGCACCCTGGCGTAGAAGGTGTGCACCAGCTCCCGGACCATGTCCTCCGTCACGCCGGCGGCGGTCCCGGGCGCGATCATCGCGCGACGTTCCTCGATCGAGCTCATAAGATGTATTTAGGATATTGCTTCTTATTTGGCCAGCGCCTACCTGACACAGGTGCTCATCCTCACAGAGCCCACACCGAATCCGGACGCGCTGAAGTTCGCGCCCGAGACGCCGCTGACGTGCGGCCCCACCCATGCGTTCGAGCGGATTGCCTTCGATCCCGCCGCCTCGCCGCTCGCCCGGCGGTTGTTCGCGCTTCAAGGCGTTGCGCGCGTCTTCATCGCCCCCGATTTCGTGACCGTCACGCGCGCGACGGACGCGCCGCCCTGGTCGCGCCTGCGCTACGAGGCGCTCGAGGTGATCGCCGAGCACGTGGCGTCCGGGGAGCCGGCCCTGGTCGAGGCCGCGCATGACGTCGCTCCCGATCCGATCCACGATCAGGTGGAGGCCGAAATCCGGCACGTGCTGGCCCACTACGTGAAGCCCGGCGTCTCGCGCGACGGGGGCGAGGTGCTGTTCGAGCGGTTCGACCACGTCACGGGCGTGCTGTGGATCCGGATGCAGGGCGCCTGCGGCGGCTGCCCCTCATCGCGCCAGACGCTGAACACCGGCGTCGAAGCGATCGTGCGCCGCTACGTGCCGGAGGTGGTCCGGGTGGAAGAGGCCGCCTCGGGCGAGGCTACCCGCCCGCCCGGTCCGTCGCGCCTGCGGCGCTGGATCGAGGGGTTCGGCGGGGCCGGGGGCGGCGGGCGCCCGGTGTTCACCCATGGCGGGCGGGAGATCCCCCGCGGATCGGCTTCTTAGCCCGCCTCCGTCGCCTCGGTCGGCGCCGCGGCGCTCAGCAGCATCTCGCCCAACGCGTCGCGATTGGCGACGAGGTCCGCCAGGGTGTAGCCGTCCAGCACCTTCAGGAAGGCCGCCTGCGCCTGGTGCAGCGCGCCGCGCAACCGGCAGGCCGGAATGATCGCGCACGGCGCATTGACCGGATCGAAGCAGGGCACCAGCGCCAGGTCGGGCTCGGTGGTGCGGATCACCTCGCCCAGCACAATGTCCTGCGGCGCGCGGGCGAGCGTCAATCCGCCGTTCTTCCCGCGGACGGTTTCCAGATAGCCCGCGACGCCGAGTTCGTAGACGACCTTCATCAGGTGATTGCGCGAGACGCCGTAGCTCTCGGCGATCGCAGCGATGGTCGGCCGCGGCTCATCGCGCACCGCCACGTACATCAGCACCCGCAGCGCGTAGTCGGTATAGACGGTGAGGCGCATGGGCGCGGCGGCTTCGGGTCCGTTGGCGGGCTGCTCCAGATAGGCGCCCTCTTGGGACGCCTTCAACCCCGACGGACGGCGCGGCGCAGCTGAGCTTGCCCCTTGCGTCGTTCCTTATCGGCGATAAGTTATCTTTGACACCGATCAAGGCGCCCGGCCAGAGGCGCCCGACAGTCGCTCGACCCGGAGGAGCCGTTCATGACCCTGACCGCCGAAACCCACAGCGGGGCCGCCCCAGACCACATCGGGGCCGAGCACTTCGACGTGCTCATCGTGGGAGCCGGCATCTCCGGCGTGGGCTCCGCGGTGCACCTCAAGGAGCAATGCCCGGGCAAGAGCTTCGTGATCCTGGATTCGCAGGACCACTTCGGCGGCACCTGGTGGACGCACAAGTATCCCGGCATCCGCTCCGATTCCGACCTCTACACCTTCGGCTACCGCTTCAAGCCGTGGACCGGCACGCCGATCGCCACGGCGGACAAGATCCTGGCCTACATGGGCGAGGTGATCGAGGAGCACGACCTCGACCGCCACATCCGCTACCGCCACAAGATCGGCAAGGCGCGCTGGTCCTCGGAGGCCAACATGTGGACCGTCGAGGCCACGCGCACCGACACCGGGGAGACCAAGACCTACACGGCGAACTTCCTGTGGATGTGCCAGGGCTACTACCGGCACGAGGAAGGCTACACCCCCGAGTGGCCGGGCATGGACGCGTTCAAGGGCCGCGTCGTGCACCCGCAGACCTGGCCGCAGGACCTCGACTACAAGGGCAAGAAGGTCGTGGTGATCGGCTCGGGCGCCACCGCCGCCACACTGATCCCGTCCATGGCCGACGAGGCCGGGCACGTCACCATGCTGCAGCGCTCACCGACCTACTTCGTGCCGGGCCGCAACGTAGACGACCTCGCCGACACCCTTCGCGACCTCGAGATCCCGGAGACCTGGATCCACGAGATCGTGCGCCGACAGCGCCTCAAGATGGGCCAGCTCTTCACCCGCCGCTCCTTCGAGGAGCCGGAAGCGGTCAAGCAGGAGCTTCTGGCTGGCGTCTCCGCCTTTGTGGGCCCTGAGATCACCGAGCAGCACTTCACGCCCAAGTACCGCCCGTGGCGTCAGCGGATCGCGTTCGTGCCCGAGGGCGACATCTTCCAGAAGGTGCGCGAGGGGAAGGCCAGCGTCGTCACCGGCGAGATCGAGCGCTTCACCGAGAAGGGGATCCTGCTGAAGTCGGGCGAGGTGCTCGAGGCCGACATCGTCATCACCGCCACCGGCTTCAATCTCTGCGTGCTGGGCGACATCGCCTTCGAGGTGGACGGGGCTCCCGTCGACTTCTCCAAGACGGTCACCTACCGCGGCATGATGTTCACCGGCGTCCCGAACATGGTCTGGGTGTTCGGCTATTTCCGGGCCAGCTGGACCCTGCGCGTCGACCTGATGGGCGACTTCGTCTGCCGCCTGCTCAACCACATGGACGCCAGAGGCGCGACCAAGGTCAGCGTGCGCCTGCGTCCGGAGGACGAGGGACTCGCCCCGCAGCCGTGGATCGACCCGGAGGACTTCAACCCCGGCTATCTAATGCGCGGCCTGCAGGCGATGCCCAAGCGCCTGGACAAGGCCGAATGGCGCCACACCCAGGACTACTGGACCGAACGCAAGGTGCTGCCGGCCATAGACCTGGACGGCGCGGAATTCGTCTATGCGGGCGCCAAGGCCCCCGAGGCGATCGCCGCGGAATAGGTCTTCCGCTTCTGGCGGGGAGCCTGCAGCTAAGCTAAGTCTGCCGCTGGCCGATACACCAGCGCGCGAGACGCGATGACCCTGCATGACCTGTTGGCAGTCCTCTCCGGCGGCGTGGTCGGCTTCGCGCTCGGTCTGATCGGCGGCGGCGGCTCTATTCTTGCGGTGCCGCTGCTGCTCTACGTGGTGGGAATCACCGACCCACACGTGGCCATCGGCACCAGCGCGCTCGCCGTGGCGGTCAACGCCTTCGCCAACTTCGCCCAGCACGCTCGCGCCGGGAACGTGAAATGGCGCTGCGCCATCACCTTCGCGGCGGCCGGGGTCGTCGGCGCCCTGATCGGCTCGACCGCCGGCAAGCTGATGAACGGCCAGCATCTGCTGGCCCTGTTCGCGCTGGTGATGATCGCGGTCGGCGTCTCGATGCTGATCCGTCGTGGCGGCGAAGGCGATCCGAACGTGGCGCTCAACCCGCGCATCGCCGTGCGCCTGGCGATCATCGGCTTCCTCGCGGGCCTGCTCTCCGGATTCTTCGGCATCGGCGGCGGGTTCCTGATCGTCCCCGGGATCATGTTCGGCTCAGGCATGCCGATGATCTACGCCGTGGGCTCCTCGCTGTTCTCGGTCGGCGTGTTCGGCCTCTCCACCGCCGCAAACTACGCGATCTCCGGACTCGTCGACTGGCGCATCGCCATCCTGTTCATCGCCGGCGGGGTGGCCGGCGGCTTCCTCGGCATGCGTGTGGCCATCCGCATCGCGAGCCGGCGCGGCGCGCTCGCCCGGGTCTTCGCTTTCGTGCTGTTCGCCGTGGCGGCATACATGCTCTACCGCAGCGCTGGACCAATGTTCGGCCTGGGTGCGTGATCCGTCGGGTCCAGGGGAGGAAGACATGAAGCGCTTCGTGATCATCGCCGCCGCAGCGGCCGCCCTGGCCGCGACCACGGCGCAGGCCCAGCCCCGCGCGGTGCCGGACTACGGCGCCTTCGCGCCTGTTCCCGAGGGCAAGGACCGTCCGGTTCCAGCGCGTGACTACAAGGTGATCTTCGAGGTTTCCGACGCCGGCCACGATGCGGCCCGGCCGCTGGAGGGGCTGCAGCGCGTCGCCCGAATGGTCAACCTGCTGGCCGCGAACGGCGTGGCGGCGGACCACAGGCGCATCATCGCCATCGTGGATGGTCCGGCCACCGAAGCCATCCTGACGGACAAGGCCTTCGGCGCGCGTCATCCTGGCGCGACCAATCCGAACGTCCGGCTGATCGACGAGCTGATGGCGGCGGGCGTCAGCGTGCGGGTCTGCGGCCAGGCCATGGCGGGCCACAAGATCACGCCCCCGGAGGTGATACCCGGCGTGGAGGTCGATCTGTCGGCGCTGACCACGCTCGCCAACAGCCAGCTCGACGGCTACGCCTTGATCGAGGAATAGCCCACGATGAGCCTGCGCCCGGCCGCCGCCGTCCTCGCCCTCGCGACCGCCCTGTCGGCCGTCGCCGCGGCCGCTCCGGCCGGCGCGCCCGCCGACCTCGGCGGACGCATCGCCGCCCAGGGGCTGCCGAGCGGGGTTCCCGCCTGCAGCGGCTGCCACGGCGCCGATGGCGGGGGCTCCGCGCCTTTGCAGGCGCCGCGGCTAGCGGGGCTCGACGCGGGCTATCTCGCCGACCAGCTGGATCGGTTCGCCTCGGGCGCCCGCAAGAACGACACCATGGCCGGGGTCGCCAAAGCGCTGACGCCGGATCAGCGGCGCGCCGTCGCCGGCTACTTCGCCGCCCTCCCCGTCCCCGCCTCGCCGCCGGCCCAGGCGCAGGGCGATCTCGCCCGCGGCCGCGCCCTGGCAGAACGCGGCGACTGGGCCGTGAAGGCTCCGGCCTGCGCCGCCTGCCATGGGCCACAAGGCCTCGGCGTGGGCGCGACCACCCCGCCGCTTGCAGGCCAGTCGGGCGCCTATCTCTCGGCCCAGCTCACCGCCTTCCGCAGCGGCGCGCGGCGCAGTGACACCCTCGGCCTGATGAACGGCATCGCCGCGCGGCTCTCGCCGGCGGACTTGCAGGCGGCCGCCGCCTATTACGCCAGCCTGCCGGCGCGACCGGCGGCCAGCTCGGGAGCCGCCCGATGACGAACTTCAGGACCGCCGCCATCGCCCTTGTCGTGGGCGTCCTGGTCTTCGGCGCAGGCCTTCTCGCCGGCCGACTGACGCCGCACCGCCCAGCCGCGCCGGGGGCGGCCGCACCGCCGGCTTCAAAGACCTTCGCGCCGCCCCCCGACGAGAGCTTTCCCGACACGCCCTTCGGGCGCGAGGCCGCGCTGGGCCGCGAGATCTTCGTCGATACCGGCCGGGCCGCCCCACAGTTCGTCGGAAACGACCTGAGGTGCGTCAACTGCCACCTGGACGCCGGTCGCCTTCCAAACGCCTCGCCGATGTGGGCGGCCTTCGTGATGTTCCCGCAGTATCGGGCCAAGAACGCCCACGTGAACACCTTCCAGGAGCGGATGCAGGGCTGCTTCCGCTTCAGCATGAACGGCAAGGCGCCGCCGCTCGGCGACAAGGTGCTGGTCGCGCTCGAAAGCTATGCGGCCTGGCTCGCCACCGGCGCGCCGCACGGCGCGAAGCTGCCGGGCCAGGGCTATCCCAAGCTCGCCGCGGCGGCCTCCGCGCCCGATCCGGCGCGTGGACGGGCCGTCTACCAGACCTATTGCGCCATGTGCCACGCCAGCGACGGCGCGGGCCAGAGTTCCGCGGGCGCGGTCGTCTTCCCGCCGCTGTGGGGCCCGCGCTCCTACAACTGGGGCGCCGGCATGTCGCAGATGGACAACGCCGCGGCCTTCATCAAGGCCAACATGCCCTACAGCGAAGGCGGCCGGCTCACCGACCAGCAGGCCTGGGACGTGGCCGCCTACATTGACAGCCGACCACGGCCGCAGGACCCGCGCTACACCGGCTCCGTCGCCGCGACCCGCGCCAAGTTCCACGATTCAGCGCAGTCGATGTACGGAAAGGTGGTCGACGGCGTGCTGCTGGGCGGCGACGGCCCGCCGAAGCCGTTCTCGCCTCCCGCCGCCCACCCGCCGCGGGGCGCGAATCCCTCCTGACGCGATCTGCGGCGAGATTGCTCACCCAATTTTCGCTTTCGGCTGCTAGGTTTGCGCTCTCGGGGGGCGTCTTCATCCGCGCCCACAGTCAGCGCCAGGAGCCGTCCGCCTTGCCCCAGACGCCGCCCAGCAACCGTCGCCGCTTCCTCCAGGTCTCCGTGGCTTCGGCGGGGCTCGCCGCCCTCGCCGGACCGGTGCTCGCCGCGACCGAGCCGCGCCAGTCGATCGTCGCCGCGGCCCAGGCCGGCCTGGAGCGCTGCGCCGGGCGCGTCCACTTCCGCGACGTGGTGGGTGTGGCCGACTTCTCTCAGCCCTCCAGCGCCCGCCGCTTCCATCTCGTCGACCTTGCGAACGGCCGCGTGGACAGCGTCCTGGTCGCCCACGGCCGCGGCTCCGACCCGGACCACACGGGTTGGCTGCGCCGCTTCTCCAATGCGCCCGGATCGGAAGCGACCTCGCAGGGCGACTACGTCACGGGCGGCTACTACGTCGGCGCGCACGGCCGCTCGATGCGGCTGGAGGGCCTCGATCCCACCAACAGCAACGCCGAGTCCCGCGCCATCGTGGTCCACGCCGCCTGGTACGTGAGCCCGGTCATGGTGCGCGACCACGGCGTGCTCGGCCGCAGCGAAGGCTGCTTCGCGGTCAGCCAGTCCGATCTCCCGACGGTGCTCGAGCGCCTCGGCCCCGGGCGTCTGATCGTCTCCCGCAAGCTCTAGGCGGGTCTCAGAGCTCCACCATGTCGAAGTCCGACTTGGGCGTCCCGCACATGGGGCAGACCCAGGCGTCGGGAATGTCGGCCCACCGGGTTCCAGGCGCGAGCCCTTCGTCCGGATCACCGGCCGCCTCGTCGTACACATAGCCGCAGGTCCGGCACTGCCAGGATTTATAGGGGGCGTCGGTCATCGGCGGTCCTGATCGATGGCGG
>JAGWSE010000146.1 GCA_028869395.1 Alphaproteobacteria bacterium
CCGGCCCCGAGGATGATCACCGCAGAGGCCTCAGGCGCAGGCATGGGCGCGGGCCGCGCTATGCCGGCGAAGATCGGCGTCCACCATCTCGGAGATCATCGCCTCGACGGAGGTGGTGGCCTCCCAGCCGAGCCGCGCGCGGGCCTTGGCGGGATTGCCGATCAGCCGCTCCACCTCGGCGGGGCGGACCAGTCCCGGATCCACCTCCACGTGGTCTTCCATGCGCAGGCCTGCGTGCTCGAAGGCCATGCGGGCCATGGCCCGGACCGAGGTGGTGCGGCCGGAGGCGATCACATAGTCGTCGGGCGCTTCCTGCTGCAGCATGAGCCACATGGCCCGGACGTAGTCGCGGGTGTGGCCCCAGTCGCGCTCGGCGTCGAGGTTGCCCAGGCGCAGGGTGTCGGCGAGGCCCAGCTTGATGCGCGCCACGCCGTCGGTGACCTTGCGGGTGACGAACTCGATGCCCCGCAGCGGGCTCTCGTGGTTGAAGAGGATGCCGCAGCTGGCGTGCATGCCGAAACTCTCCCGGTAGTTCACCGTCACCCAGTGGGCGTAGAGCTTGGCCACGGCATAGGGCGAGCGCGGATAGAAGGGGGTCGCCTCGTCCTGCACCGGCTGCTGGATGAGGCCGTACATCTCCGAGGACGAGGCCTGGTAGAAGCGCGCCTGCGGGAGCTCCAGGCGCATCGCCTCCAGCATGTTGGTTGCGCCGAGCGCGGTGACTTCGCCGGTGAGGTGCGGCTGGCGCCACGACGAGGTGACGAAGCTCTGGGCGGCGAGGTTGTAGATCTCTTCGGCCTGGCTCTCGCGGCAGATGCGGATAATCGAGCCGAGGTCGAGCAGGTCGCCGTCGAGCAGCCGGACCTGGTCCAGGATCCCCAGCCACTTCAGGCGCTCGCCCATGAACTCGGCCGACCCCGAGCGGCGGACCAGCCCGAACACCTCGTAGCCCTTCTCGAGGAGGAAGGCCGCCAGGTAGGCGCCGTCCTGCCCTGTGATCCCGGTGATCAAGGCGCGTCGGTTCATCGGTCCCTAAGGGCTCCGCAAGCGAGTCGAGGAGACCGCGTATGGCGCGGTCTCCTCCGTCCGTCGAGACGTCTCACTGCTCCCGCATGCTCTTGTTCAGCGCATTCGAGAGGGGCTGCCACAGGTACTGCAGCACCGAGCGCGCCCCGGTGGTCACCATCACCTGGGCCGGCATGCCGGCCCTGAGCCGTCCGCGGAACTGCGGCGGGAGGTTCGCCGGGGGCACGTTGACGATGGCCATGTAGTAGGCGGTGTGGTTGTTCGGATCGGCGATCCGGTCCTTCGAGACCGACTCGATCTGCCCGATGATCACCGGCGTCGTCCGGGAGTGGAAGGCCGGGAACTGCACCTCCGCCTTCTCGCCGGAATGGACGCTGTCCACGTCGTTGGGCGAGACGTGCGCCTGGACGATCATCTGGCCCTGGTCTGGGGCGATGTCCACGAGCGGCGCGCCCGGGCCGATCACGGCGCCGTCGGTGAAGACGCGCAGGTTCTGGGCGACGCCGGCCATGGGCGCGGTGATGTTGATGCGGCGCGCCTGGTCCTGGGCGACGATGTAGCGCTGGCGGATGTCGGCCGCCTGGGTCTCCACGTCCGCCAGCTCCTTGCTGTCGTCCTGGAACATCTGCTGCTGCAGCTCGCGCATCTGCAGCTCGGTCTCGCCGATCGACTTCTGGGTGCGGGCCTTGTCGGCCAGGGACTTGCCGATCTCGCCCTCGAGCTGGGCCTTCTGCTGCTTGACGGCCAGCAGCCTGGGCTTCGGGACCAGGTCCTTGTCGTAGAGCTCCTGCAGGCCGGAGATCTCGTCGTTGAGATAGGCGACCTGCTGCTCCATGCTCTTGCGCTCGGTGTCGAGGCCCTGCATCTCCGTCTGGTATTCGGAGATGCGCGCCTGGAGGATGGCCACCTGGCTTTGCAGGGTGGCGCGCCGCTGCTCGAACTGGCTGCGCTCGTCGGAGATCGCCTGGGCGACCGTCGGATCGGAGCTCTGGGCCATCACCTCGGGGGAGAAGGTCACCGCAGGCTTGTTGTCGCGCTCGGCCTCCAGCCGGTCGCGCCGGGCCAGCAGGCTGAACAGCTGCGAGCGGGTGATGTTGAGCGAGGCTTCGGTCTGCACCGGGTCGAGCTCGAAGAGCACCTGGCCCGCCTGCACGTGGTCCCCGTCATGCACGAGGATCTTGCGGACAATGCCGCCTTCCAGGTGCTGCACGGTCTGGATGTTCGACAAGGTGGCGACCACGCCCGGTGCGATGACGGCGCTGTTCAGGGGCGCGGTGGCCGCCCAGATCCCGAAGACGCCGAAGGTCACGCCGATGATGGTCAGGCCGATGGCGGCCGAGCGGCGATAGTTGTGATCAGGCCGCTTGAGGGGGGCGCCGGCGCCGGACGTTCGAGTGGTGCTGGTAAGGGTCATGGGAGCCTACCGCGTCAGGCGTTCGCAGGGGTGGGCGCGGGGACGTTCGCCGCGGGTTGCATCAGCTGCTTCAGGATCGGATCCCGGTCCCCGAACTGCACGACCTGGCCATTCTGCATGACCAGCACCTTGTCGGCCACGGACAGCAGGTTGATCTTGTGGGTCACGAACACGATGGTGCTGCGGCCCTTCAGGTGCATCAGGGCATTGGCCAGCGCCGCCTCGCCGTGCGAATCCAGGTTGGCGTTGGGCTCGTCGAGGACGATGAGGGCGGGCCGGCGATAGATGGTGCGGGCAAGCGCGATGCGCTGGCGCTGGCCGCCCGAGAGCGTCTGGCCGCCTTCGCCGATCTGGGTCTCGTAGCCGTCCGGCAGGCTCTGGATGAGCTCGTGGACGCCGGCGATCTGGGCCGCCTCGATCACGTCCTCGCTCTTGAATTCGCCGAAGCGGGCGATGTTCTCGGCCACGGTGCCTGAGAACAGCTCCACGTCCTGGGGAAGATAGCCCACATAGGGCCCGAGCTGCTGCGGGTCCCAGTGCTTGAGGTCGAAGCCGTCCAGGCGGATGGCGCCGGCCGCCGTCGGCCAGACGCCGACCAGGGCCCGAGCGAGGCTCGACTTGCCCGCCGCGCTCGGCCCGATCACCGCCACCGAGGTGCCGGGCTCCACGCCGAAGCTCGCGCCGATCACCGTGGGCCTGGGCCGGCCCGGAGGCGCGACGGTGGCCCCCTCCACGGTGAGGCGGCCCTTCGGGCCCGGCAGGCTCATCCGCTCGGCGGCGTTGGCGTCGCCCCGGAACAGGGTCTGCAGGCGGTCCCAGGCGTCCCGGGCGCCCACGAAGCCCTTCCACTGGCCGACGGCCATCTCGATGGGGGCGAGCGCCCGGCCGACGATGATGGAGGCCGCCACCATGGCGCCGGGGGAGGCCTTGCCCTTGATCGCCAGGTAGGCGCCGCCGCCCAGGATGAGGGTCTGGACGATCTGCCGGAACATCTTGATGCCGGAGATGACCGCCCCGCCGCGGTCGCTGGCCTGCGCCTGCCAGCCGATGAGCTCGTCGCGGCGCACCTGCCAGCGGCTCTGCAGCCCGGACCACATGCCCATGGCGTGCATCACCTCGGAGTTGCGCAAGGTGGCGGAGGCGTCGCTCTGGGCGGCGATGGAGGCCACCGTCGCCCGCTGCAGCGGCGCGCGGGTGAAGTAGTCGTTGGTGATCGCGAGCCCGAGGATCACCGCGCCGGCGATGATGGCGAGCACGCCGAAATAGGGGTGCAGGATGAAGGCGACGATGACGAACACCGGGGTCCAGGGCACGTCGCAGAAGGAGATCAGGCCGGAGCCGGTGAGGAACTCGCGCACCATGTCCACGTCGCGGAACGCCTGCGACCCGCCGGGCCGGTGCTGCACCGTGGCGTCCAGCACGCTCTTGAAGATATGGCCGCGAACCTCGCCGTCGAACTTGATCCCGGCCCGCACAAGGACCTGGGTGCGCAGCGATTCCAGCGCGCCGTAGACGAAGTACAGGAAGACCGCGATGAGGGTGATGAACACCAGGGTGGTGGTGCTGCGGCTCTGCAGCACCCGGTCGTAGACCTGCAGCATGTAGAGCGGGCTGACCAGCGCCAGGAGGTTGATGAACAGGCTGAAGAAGACGGCGATTAGGATCGCCGGGCGCGTCTCGTTGATCGCGCGGTTCAGCTCCGTCGGCTTCTCGGATGTCGAACGATTGAAGATCATCAGCCTCTCGTCACCGGCCGATCCTAGCAGCTTCGCCCGCATTGAGGCTGGCTAAGCTCGATCCAACCGGAAGCCCCCGTTTTTCCACGCGCTTCGGACGCCGCAGCTCCTGGAGGGACCCCGGGAGCCTCGGCGAGGCGCCTCTCTATCCCATCCGCCCGACGCGGCGAAGCGCTCGCTATGCGACCTTTGTGTCGGAAATCGCACGCAGCTTCGCCACGCGAGACCGGTGTTCCGTCGCCAGATCGCGTCCTCGTCGCCTAGACATGGGGCTACGGGCGCACGGGCGGCGGGGTCTGCGGGGCGATGTCGCAGCCCTGCCCCTGCGCCGCCTGCAGGGCCGCCTCGAGGCCGTCGAGCTTGAACTGGCGGTGGTCATGCCACTTGACCGGGCGAAGGTCGACCTCGTGGGCGCCGGCCAGGAGGCGCAGCGGGACCGCAACCCGCCCGCCGCTCGGGTTGCCGAGGTCGCCGCCCAGCATGGGCGCGCCGAGCCCGGCCGCCTCCACGGCGTGGAGGCCCACGTTCTGGGGCGGGCCGCCGTCGACCCGCATCACGGCGTTGGCGGTGTCCACCCCGTCCCCGAACCGGAAGGTGGCGACGCCGCGCCGCACGCTCACCGGGCCGCGCTGAAGCTCGCACGCTGTGTGTTCGGCGAAGGCGTCCTTGTGCACGTCCAGGCGCCAGCCCTGGATCCCGTAGCGGGAGGTGTGGACGTCGTGGGGATGGAAGAAGGGCAGGTCCCGGAACGGGTTGGGAAGGGCCGCGAGGAAGGCCAGGGTCACCACATTGATCATCTTCGCGATCCTCGACAGACAGGGACTTGCCAGCGCCCTCAACGCCTACGGGAGGCCCTCGGGTCACCTGGCCCTCAATGACCGATGCGCCGGCTTGCCGTAGACTGGCGCGAACAACATCCAAGGGCGCCCCTCCTGAAGACGACGCCCGAGGCGAGGTCAAGTGCCGGCGACGGGCGAAGGCGATGGACATGAGGCTGAAGCAGCCAGCGACGGCGTGGTCCCGTTCGGGCCGGCCCCCGGCGCAACGCCCCCGCCGCAAGCCCCCCGCGGTCCGCGGAAGGGCGCCGCCGCAAGCCGTCGCATCGAGGTCCGCCCGGAGGACGTCCTGCAGCCGGACCGCAGGCCCTGGGAGCGGCTGAGCCTCGAGCAGGTGGTCGTCCGGGCGATCCTCTTCTCCGCCCTCGTGGTCCTGGGCTTCCTCGCTATCGCCGCGGCGGTCGGCAAGGCCGTGCGAGCCTGGTGAGCGGCTGAGCCAAGCGGGCGAGGTCCGTACAAGCGATGCGCCTCCGAAGCCGGGGTCGCGAAGGAGGCTGTCCGGAGAGAGGTCCGACCAAGAGCTCTTTCCTTGAGGCTGCCTCTCCGAAAGGTCGGCCCTAAGCGGTTTGCTCCGAAGAGGTCCCTCCGGCGTCCAGCCCGGTCAGCTCGTCCAGCAGGGCGCCGATCCGCGCCACGGCGGGGTCATCGGCTGAGAGCCCGATCAGGCCCATCTCGAAGGCGGCCGAGTCGGACGCCGCCCGCCAGGGCGCCGCGGCGGCCGTGGCCTCCACGAGCGGACCCAGCGCCTGCACGTATTGCTCGAGCGAGAAGGCCGCCTCCGCCCAGGCGCGGGCCTTTTCGCCGGTCGCCCTGCGCAGGGGCTCGTCCCGGCCTAACCGCTCCAGCACCGCCCGG
>JAGWSE010000147.1 GCA_028869395.1 Alphaproteobacteria bacterium
GGAGCGGCCTTGCGCCTTCAGCTCATGGGCGAGCGCGCTGACGCCGATGGCGTGGAACGGGTCGATCTCGGGACGCATGGGGAGGGCCTACCCGCAAACGCCGGCGAACGCCATGCGGCTTGACCTGCGCCGCGGAAGGCCCGAAGGCCGCGGGCGATGACCGCTGTGCAGTCCGCCTCCACACGCCGCGTGCTCGGCGCAAGCCTCGTGGGCACCGCGGTCGAGTTCTACGACTTCTACATCTACGCGACGGCCGCCTCGCTGGTGCTGGGGCCGCTGTTCTTCCCGGCCGCCTCGCCTTCGGCGCAGCTGCTGTCGGCGTACGCGACCTTCGCCGTCGCGTTCTTCGCCCGGCCGGTGGGCGCCGCCTTCTTCGGCCACTTCGGGGACCGGATCGGCCGCAAGTCGACGCTGGTGGCGAGCCTGCTGACCATGGGCGCCTCGACGGTGCTGATCGGGGTGCTGCCGGGTTACGCCTTCGCCGGCTGGGCTGCGCCGGTCCTGCTGTGCGTGCTGCGCTTCGGCCAGGGCTTCGGGCTGGGCGGCGAGTGGGGCGGCGCGGCGCTGCTGGCCATCGAGAACGCGCCGCCGGGCTGGCGCGCCAGGTTCGGCATGTTCCCGCAGCTCGGCGCGCCGGTGGGTTTCATCGCCGCCAACGGCCTGTTCCTGATCCTGGGCCTGACCCTCACGCCCGATCAGTTCAAGGCCTGGGGCTGGCGCGCGCCGTTCCTGCTCTCGGCCATACTGGTGGGCCTCGGGCTCTGGGTGCGCCTGCGCATCAGCGAGACGCCGGTGTTCAAGGCGGCGATGGAGAGGGCCGAGCCCTCCGCAGTGCCCATGGCCGAGGTCGTCAAGCGCCACCCCTGGCAGCTGGTGGGCGGCACCTTCGCGGTCGTGGCCTGCTTCGCCATCTTCTACCTCGCGACGGCTTTCGCGCTGGGCTACGGCGTGAGCACCCTGCACTACAGCCGCACGGCCTTCCTGGGCGTCGAGCTGGGCGCGATCCTGTTCCTGGCGGCCGGGATCGGCATCGCCGGCTGGTGGTCGGACCGGGCGAACCCGCGGCGCGTGCTGCTGGCCGGCTGCATCGCGACAATCGTGGTCGGGCTGCTGATGGCGCCGCTGATGCGCGCGGGCTCGCTGTTCGGCGTCTGGGTTTGGCTGTCGGCGGCGCTGTTCGCCATGGGCTTCGTCTATGGTCCGCTGGGCGCCTTCCTGCCGGGCCTGTTCCCGCCCAGGGTCCGCTATTCGGGCGCGTCCATCGCCTTCAACGTCGGCGGGATCGTCGGCGGGGGCCTCGCGCCGATCATCGCCCAGGCGCTGGCCGACCGCGGAGGCCTTGCGCCGGTCGGCTGGTACCTCGCCGGGGCGGCCCTGGTGAGCTTCCTGGCGATCGCGCCCCTGAAGCGCCAAGCGGCGGACTAGACCGGCGTCTCGCCGGCCACCGTCGTCCTGTGCATCAGGCGAAGGTGGCCGTCGTAGCCGCCCTCGGCGAAGTGCATGGTGCAGCGGTTGTCCCACATGAGCAGCATCTTCGGCCGCCACTTATGACGGTAGATGAACTCGTCCTGCGTCATGTGCGCGAACAGGAAGCCCAGGATCGCCTGGCTCTCCTGGGGCGTCAGGCCCTCGACGCCCGTCGTGTAGACCGGGGAGATGAAGAGCGCCTTGCGCCCCGTCACGGGATGGGTGCGGACCAGCGGATGGATCAGGCTCTTGTCGGCTTCGGGCGAGGTGATGATCTGCAGGGTCCGCGCCTCGGTCTCGCGGGCGAAGACGCCCTTGACCCCATAGGCGCGGGTGGCGGAATGCACCGCCTGCAGCGGCGCCAGCATGCGCTGCATGGTTGGGCTGAGCGCCTCGTAGGCGGCCGCGCAGTCGCAGAAGAGGGTGTCGCCGCCCACCGGGGGCACGACCTCGGAGTGCAGCAGGGTGGCGGCCGGCGGCGCTTGCTGGAAGCTCCAGTCGGAGTGCCAGCCGGCGCCGAAGTTGGTGGCCTTCTCGTCCGGCTCGCGGCGCAGCTCCAGCACGTTCGGGTGGCCGGGCATGGGCTTGATGAAGGGGTCGTGGCCGAAGGCGCCGATCTGCAGCGTGAAGGCCTCGAGCTGTTCCAGGCTGAGCGGCTGGTCGGGGAAGGCCACGACAGCGTGCCGCGCCCAGGCCGCCTTAACTTCGGAAAGCTGATCCTTAGATAAGGGTCGCGTGAGGTCGAGGCCGGCGATCTCCGCCCCGAAGCCCGACGGTTGAGCCTTCACGGTGATGGTCCGAAAGGCGCTCTCTGCTTCCTGCAACATCGTCCGGCCTCCCGCTGCGTCAAGGCAGCCGCCCCCTGAAACACACGTTTGCAAGGGGGCGACCAAGACTGTAATCGAACCCGCGTCATGACAATGATCGACACCGCCGAAGACACCCTGCTGAGCCTCACGCCGGACCACACGGTCAATGCGCGCGAGACCTTCGGCGTGGATTTCGACATGCAGGTCCCGGCCTTCACCGAGCGCGACCCGCACGTGCCGGACATCGACGAGGCCTACAAGTTCGACCCCGAAACGACGCGGGCGATCTGCGCCGGCTTCGCCTACGACCGCCGCGTGATGGTCCAGGGCTATCACGGCACCGGCAAGTCGACCCACATCGAGCAGGTGGCCGCGCGTCTCAACTGGCCGCTGATCCGGGTGAACCTGGACAGCCACGTCAGCCGCATCGACCTGGTCGGCAAGGACGCCATCGTGCTGAAGGAAGGCATGCAGGTCACGGAGTTCCGTGAAGGCATCCTGCCGTGGACGATTCAGCGGCCGATCGCGCTGGTGTTCGACGAATACGACGCGGGCCGTCCCGACGTGATGTTCGTGATCCAGCGGGTGCTGGAGGCGCAGGGCAAGCTGACCCTGCTGGACCAGAACCGCGTCATCCGGCCGAACAAGTACTTCCGCCTGTTCTCGACGACCAACACCATCGGCCTGGGCGACACGACGGGGCTCTATCACGGCACCCAGCAGATCAACCAAGGCCAGATGGACCGCTGGTCGATCGTCACCACGCTGAACTATCTGGCCCACGACGTGGAGGCCGAGATCGTGCTGGCCAAGGCTCCCGGCTACAACACGCCGGAAGGCCGACGCACCATCAACGCCATGGTCCGCGTCGCCGACATGACCCGCAACGCCTTTATGAACGGCGACATCTCGACCGTCATGAGCCCGCGCACGGTGATCA
>JAGWSE010000148.1 GCA_028869395.1 Alphaproteobacteria bacterium
CCTTCATGAACGGCGACATCTCGACCGTCATGAGCCCGCGCACGGTGATCACCTGGGCCCAGAACGCCGAGATCTTCGGCGGCGACATCGCGCTGGGCTTCCGGATGACCTTCCTGAACAAGTGCGACGAGCTGGAGCGCGGCACCGTCGCCGAGTTCTTCCAGCGCGCCTTCGGCCAGGACCTGCCCGAGAGCACGGCGCGCGTGCGGGTGGCCTGAGGACTCCGCCTCAGCGTCCCCGGGTGACGAAGGGGACGAGCATCGGCGTGCGGCGGCTGTAGGCATCGTAGGCGTCGGCGCCCAGTTCGGCGCGCAGGAACCGCTCCTCCAGCCTGGCCCTCAGCCAGAGGCCCGCGGCGGCCAGCGCCAGCCCGATCAGCGCGGCCAGAGTGCCCTTGAGCAGGGCCATGGCGGCGAGGCCGGTAAGCATGCCGGTGTAGATCGGGTGCCGCACGAGGGCGTAGGGGCCGGTGTCCACGACCGTCTGACCGGCCTTGAGCGCGGTGACCCCCGACCAGAGCGGCCCGAGGCGCAGGCGCGCCCACCAGCAGAAGCCCAGCCCCGCCGCCGTGAGGCCGACGAAGGCCCAGGCGAGCGGGGCGGGCGGGAGCCAGAGGGGCGCGAGCAGCGTCGCGCGGACGCCCCCGCCCGGAGCTCCCGCCGGGGCGGAGAAGTTGAACAGGATCAGAGCGCCGGCGAAGGCGATCGCGTCGCGCCAGGCCTGCGAAAGCGCCAGCGGGCGGGCGATCGTGCGCGCAGACCAAATCCCCGCGACGATCCAGCTCAGGATCCACACGTCCCAGATCCGGTAGATGACCGTCAGCGGCGCCATGCCCCCGATCCTCCCGGCGCACAAGATTGCACCCCGACGGACGGCGACGCGAGGGGGAAGGTCCCTCCGCGTCGGAACCAAACCATCATCGGCTGGTTCGCAAACACCGTGAGGACACCTGCCGACCTCATCCGGGAAGCGGAGGACGCCGAGGTCCGGGCGCGGGCCGCGACGGCGGGCGCCGAGCGGAGCTGGCTCCTGGCCAAGGCGGCGGAGCTGCGCCACCAGGCCGACCGCGCCGAACAGCTGGCCCGCCGCGACGGCGCGCCCAGGCGGGATCGCTAGCCGAAAGCCTACGGTTCAGCCCTGGACGCCAGCATTACCCTGCGTAAGGTCGCGGACATTGCTGCTCACCAATTTCAGGGGGAACCATGCGTTTGCGGATTTTAGCGGCGCTCGCCTTGAGCGCCGGCCTGTCGCTGGCCGCCACGGCCGCCTCGGCCGAGGTTCAGGGCCTGCCGAAGAACGACTATTCCGACAAGGCGAACTGGCTCTGCCGGCCGGACAAGACCAAGGACAACGCCTGCGACGTCGACCTGACGGCGACGGTCGTGCGCGCCGACGGCAAGGAGAGCCTCGAGCGCTTCAAGGCCGATCCCAAGGCGCCGATCGACTGCTTCTACGTCTATCCGACGGTCTCCCGCGATCCGGGCGTGATCTCCGACATGAACCCGGGGCCGGAAGAGACCAATGTGGTCAAGGTGCAGTTCGCCCGGCTGGGCTCCAAGTGCCGGCTGTTCGCCCCGCTCTATCGGCAGGTGACCCTGACGGCCCTGGTGGCCGGGATGAGCGGCAAGCCCCTGCCCGGCTCCAACGACCCGGCGGTGAGGGCCACCGGCTACCACGACGTCGTCGACGCCTGGAACTGGTACCTGGCGCACGAGAACCACGGCCGCGGCGTGGTGCTGGTGGGCCACTCCCAGGGCTCGGGCGTGCTGACGGAGCTGATCAAGAACGAGATCGACGGCAAGCCAATGGAGAAGAAGCTGGTCTCGGCGATCCTGATGGGCACGCGCCTGCCGGTCCAGAAGGGCAAGGAGACCGGGCTCTTCCAGGACGTGCCGCTGTGCACCAGGGCGAGCGAGACCGGCTGCGTGATCGCCTATTCCAGCTTCCGCGACACGGCCCCGCCGCCCCCCAACAGCCTGTTCGGCCGCGTGCCCGAGCCCGGCGACATCGCCGCCTGCACCAACCCGGCGAACCTGACGCCCGGCGGCAAGGGCGTGTTCCACGCCTACATGTCGAACGTGCAGATCGTGCAGGCCTCGAGCAAGGTCACCTGGGTGAAGGGCAAGCCCAATCCCAAGACCCCGTTCGTCGAGGCGCCCGGCCTGCTCACCGGCCACTGCGTGGACAAGAACGGCTTCAGCTATCTGGCGGTGCACGTGAACGCCAACCCCGCCGACCCGCGCACCGACGACATCAACGGCGACGTGATCCAGAACGGCAAGGTCGTGCCGCAGTGGGGCCTGCACCTGATCGACGCCGACCTGGCCATGGGCAACCTGGTCACGATCGTCGGCGACGAGGCGAAGGCCTACCTGGCGAAGCGCAAGTGAGGGCGTGAGATGCGGCGTCCTTCTCCCCTTGCGGGAGAAGGATCACCACGAGAAAACGCCCGCTCCGGAGTGGAGGCCGGAGCGGGCGCCTGCGGCGTCGGATGGAACGACGGTCCGCCTAGTCGCCGGCGACCTTCCTGCCGGCCCAGAAGCCCAGGACCAGGAAGACCAGGAAACCGACGACGAACAGGAAGAACAGGAACTTCGCGATACCGGCCGCGGCGCCGGCCACGCCGGTGAAGCCGAGGCCGCCGGCGATGAGCGCCACGATCGCGAAGATCAGAGCCCATTTGAGCATTTCGCTCTCCTTCAAGACGTTCAAAAGGCCCGCATCAGACCTCGGCCGTGGAAACGTCGCGAATGGTGGGGTGTTCCGGCGGCGCCGGGCGGCGCACGAAAGCTTGTTTCTTGCTTTCGAGGGGGCCGGCGCCGATCTAAGACGGTACCGAGATGGCGAAGAATCCCGAAAGTCCTCTGGAGCCCTTCAAGCGCGCGCTGGCCAACGCCGCGCGTTCGCTCGCCGAGACGCCGGACCTGGAGATCGTCTATTCCGGCGAGGGCCCGCAGCTGACCGGCAAGCGGGCGGTGCTGCCGCATCCGCCGCGCGACCTGACCACGATCGACGCCGCGCGCATCCGCGGCCTGGCCGACCAGATGGCGCTCAGACTGGCGCACCACGACGCGGAGGCGCACGCCCGGGCGCGTCCGGCGTCCGCGCAGGGCGCGCCGATCTACGACGCCATCGAGGCGGCGCGCGTGGAGGCGATCGGCGCCAATGCGCTGGGCGGCGTGCGCGAGAACCTGAAGGCGGTGCTGGAGCAGGCCTGGGCGAAGCGCTCGTTCAACCAGATCGAGGCCATGGCCAACCCGCCGCTGGCCGAAGTGATCGGGCTGATGGTGCGCGAGCGGCTGACCGGCGAGAAGCCGCCCGCCATGGCCCAGCCGCTGGTGAACCTGTTCCGCGACGAGGTGGAGGCCAAGGCCGGGACGGACCTCGACAAGCTGGCCGCCTCGATCGAGGACCAGAAGGCCTACGCCAGGGTCGCTCGCGCCATCCTGCGCGACCTGAAGATGGGCGACGACCTTTCCGACGCCCCCGACCAGCCGGACGAATCCGACGAGGGCCAGGAGGGCGAGCCGGAAGCCTCCGAGGACAACCAGGAGGGCGACGGCGAGGCCAAGTCCCCGCAGCAGACCGCCATGGACGAGGACGAGGCGAGCCACCGCGAGAGCGAGGACGCCGAGAGCCAGATGATGGAGGCTCAGGAGGACGAGAACGCCGAGGACACCGACGAGCCTCCGGACATGGGCGAGGGCGAGCAGCCCGCCCGGCCGGAGTTCTCGGGCGAGGGCAAGGTCGCCAGCTACAAGGTGTTCACCACCGCCCACGACGAGATCGTGGCGGCCGAGGAGCTGTGCGACCCGGAGGAGCTCGGCCGGCTTCGCGCCTATCTCGACCAGCAGCTGGCGAGCCTGTCGAACGTCGTGTCGCGCCTGGCCAACCGGCTGCAGCGCAAGCTGCTCGCCCAGCAGAACCGCATCTGGACCTTCGACCTTGAGGAAGGGGTCCTCGACGTCTCGCGGCTGACGCGCGTGATCACCGATCCGACGGCGCCGTTGTCCTTCAAGGAGGAGGCCGACACCGAGTTCCGCGACACGGTGGTGACCATCCTGATCGACAACTCGGGCTCGATGCGCGGGCGGCCGATCATGGTGGCGGCGGTCTGCGCCGACATCCTGGCGCGCACCCTGGAGCGGTGCGGGGTGAAGACCGAGATCCTCGGCTTCACGACGCGGGCCTGGAAGGGCGGGCAGTCCAGAGAGGACTGGCTGAAGGCCGGAAAGCCGGCCCAGCCCGGCCGGCTGAACGACCTGCGCCACATCATCTACAAGGCCGCCGACTCGCCATGGCGCCGCGCGCGCAAGAACCTGGGCCTGATGATGCGCGAGGGCCTGCTGAAGGAGAATATCGACGGCGAGGCGCTGATGTGGGCGCACCAGCGGCTGATCGGGCGCCCCGAGCAGCGCCGCATCCTGATGGTGATCTCCGACGGGGCGCCGGTGGACGATTCCACGCTGTCGGTGAACTCGGGACACTACCTCGAGCGGCACCTGCGCGAGGTGATCGCCGAGATCGAGGGCCGCAGCCCCGTGCAGCTGATCGCCATCGGCATCGGTCACGACGTCACGCGCTACTATCGCCGCGCGGTCACCATCGTCGACGTGGAGCAGCTGGCCGGCGCGATCACCGACCAGCTCGCCGAGCTGTTCGACGAGGAGCCGGAGCGGCTGAACCGGCGCACAGCCGGCCTGCTGCAGCCGCCGCCGAACACGCAGGGGCCGAAGCCCGCCATGCGCCGGTCGACCTTCAAGGAGGTGCGGCGGGCGGTGGCCTGACGGGATCGCGCAAGGGCCGCCAAGAGCCCCAGGGCATTTCAAGGAGGACGATTTGATGCGCCAGGACGTTTCGATCCCGACTCCCGGAGGCGAGATGCGCGCCTTCGTCTTCACGCCGGACCAGGGCGCCGGGCCGTGGCCCGCCGCCATCATCTTCATGGACGCCCCGGCGATTCGCCCCGCCCTGTTCGACATGGGCGAGCGGCTGGCCAAGGCCGGCTATTACGTGCTGCTGCCGGACCTCTTCTGGCGCGCCGGGCCCTATCCGCCGCTGGATATCGTGAAGGCCCGCAACGGCGACCCGGAGATGGGCGCCCTGTTCCAGAAGCTGCGGGGCTCGACCGACGCCGAAAGGCAGATGGCGGACGCGAAGGCCTGCCTCGAATTCCTCGACAAGCAGCCGAGGGCCGACGCCCGCAAGGTGGGCGTCACCGGCTACTGCATGGGCGGCTCGATCGCGCTGCGCGCCGCCGGACTGTTCCCCGGCCGGATCGCGGCGGCCGCGTCCTTCCACGGCGGCAACATGGCCACGGAGGCGGCCAACAGCCCGCACCTGCTGGCGCCGAAGATCCGGGCGAAGGTGCTGGTGGCGGGCGCGGACGAGGATTCCAGCTTCGAAGAGGGCCAGAAGGAGCGGCTCGACAAGGCGCTGTCCGAGGCCGGCGTCGATGCGGAGGTCTCGATCTGGAAGGGCTGCCGCCACGGCTGGGTGCCCTCCGACATGCCGGTGCACAACGCCGAAGGCGCCGAGCGCCACTGGAAGGCGCTGATCGGCCTGTTCGACGAGACCCTGAAGGCCAAGGTCGGGGCCTGATCGGCCCCGGTGGCAAATGAAAAGGGCCGCTCCGGGGAGCGGCCCTTTTGGCGTCCGATGTGCGGTCGCTCAGGCGGCCGGCTGTTCGGCGAGCTTGGCCTTGACCTGGCGCTTGATCTTCAGCGCGCGCGGCGAGAGGTCCTCGTCGCGGGCCTTCAGCAGGAAAGCGTCGAGGCCGCCCTTGAAGTCGAGCGTGCGCAGGGCCGCGTTGGTGATCCGCAGCGTGAAGTTCTGACCCAGCGCGTCGGACTGCAGGGTCGTCGGGGACAGCGCCGGCAGGAAGCGGCGCTTGGTCTTGATGTTGGAGTGGCTCACGTTGTGGCCGACAAGCGGGCCGACACCCGTGAGTTCGCAGCGGCGCGACATGGCGAAAGAACCTTCGCGGGAATTGGAGACGGCGGGCGGGGCCCGCGGGAGCGCGCGATATAGAGGAACGCTCGCCCGCGCGTCAAGGCGAGCCGAGCCGCCCGCGACGTCCCGGGCCTGCGCCGGCGCGAGGCGATTGTGCCCTGATCGCGTAGGGATACAATATCTTGTGGTGAACAAAGGTCGAATCGTCGCGAGTCAGTGATTCGGTCCCGCTTTGTTGCGCGCGCGTTCCCGACCGGCCGCGACGCGATCCATTGCCTCAGGGATTCACCCATTCACCCGTCGACCGAACGGCGTTGCGCAACGCCCTGCCTCGGTTTAATAACCAGCCAGTCAGTTACCAGGAGCGCCCACGTGCCGGCGCAAGCCTCGCCCAAGTTCCGGAGGCGCAAGGCCGAGCGGCCTGGCGAGATCGTGGAGGCGGCGCTGGCCGTCTTCGCGGAAAAGGGCTTTGCCGCGGCCCGGCTTGACGAGATCGCCGCGCGCGCCGGCGTCTCCAAGGGGGCGCTGTATCTCTACTTCGCGACCAAGGAGGACCTGTTCCGGGCCGTGGTCGAGCAGGCGATCGCGCCGAACGTCCAGATGGTGCGCGCCATGATCGCGGCCCACCCCGGACCGATCCGCGACCTGCTGCGCCTCGTGCCCGAGCGGATCGCGGCGATCGCCGCCGCCCTGCCCGTAGGCGGCGTCATCAAGATGGTGATCGGCGAGGCGGGCAACTTCCCGGAGCTGGCGCGGGTCTGGCACGACCGGTTGGTGGCCCATGCGCTGGGGGGGTTGAGCGAGGCGATCGCCGCGGCCCAGGCGCGCGGCGAAGTGAAGAGCGGCGATCCCCGGACCTACGCCCTGCAGCTGATCGCCCCGGTGCTGATCGGGGTGATCTGGGACGAGACCTTCGCCCCCGTCGGCGCCGAGCCCTTCGACGTGGTCCAGATCGCCCGCCAGCACGTCGAGGCCATGCTCTCGGGCATGCTTGTCGAGGAGGCGCGCGGATGACCCGGCAGAGACTCCTGGTGGCCGTCCTGCTGCTCGTGGGCGGTCTGATCATCGCGGGCCTGGTGGTCCTGCCCCGAACCGGCCGGAGCCATGCGCTCACCGGCTACATCGAGGGCGAGCCGCTCTATCTCGCCGCGCCCGCGGCGGGTGCGGTGCAGGCGATGCAAGTGGCCCGCGGCGACGTGGTGAAGGCGGGCCAGCCGCTGTTCACGATCGATCCGCAGACGGCGGAGGCGGCGGTGCGCCAGGCGCAGGCGCAGCTCGCCGTCGCCCAGGCCCAGGCGGCCGACGCGCGCAAGGGCCAGCGGCCGGTGGAGATCGCGGTGCTGGACGCCAACATCGCCGCCGCGGAAGCCCGCGCCCGCGACGCGCAGACGACATTGAAGCGCACCATCGAGCTGGCGGCCCAGGGCGTCGCCTCGCGCCAGCAGCTGGACGACGCGCGTTCGTCGGCCGAGACCACCGAAGCCCAGGTCCGCTCGGCCCGGCGCGTGCGCGACGCCGCAACCCTCGGGGCGCGCGCCGACCAGATCCGCGCCGCCGACGACAAGGTGCGCGACGCCCGCGCCGCGCTGCAGGCCGCCCAGGTGAGGCTGGCCCAGCTCTCGCCCCGCGCGCCCGCCGACGCCCGCGTCGAGGACGTCTTCTTTCACCAGGGCGAATGGGCGCCCGCCAACCAGCCGATCCTGTCGCTGCTGCCGGACGACAGGATCTATGTGCGGTTCTTCGTGCCGGAGGCGACCATGGAAGCCTATCGGCCCGGCCGGGTGGTGCGCTTCTCCTGCGACGGCTGCGCCAAGGGCCTCACCGCCAAGATCGTGTTCGTGAGCCCCAGGCCCGAATACACGCCGCCGGTGATCTACAGCCGCCAGAACCGCGAGCGGATGGTCTACATGGTCGAGGCCCGCGCCGCCGTCCGGCTGAACCCCGGGCTGCCGGTGGACGTGGAGCCGCTGGAGCCCGGGCGGTGACCCTCGCCATCGACGTCACGGGACTGAACAAGAGCTTCGGCGACAAGCATGTCGTGCAGGACGTGGCGATCCAGGTGGAGGAAGGCCGGATCTGCGGCTTCCTCGGGCCCAATGGGTCGGGCAAGACGACGACGCTGCGGATGCTTTGCGGGCTTCTGACGCCCGACAGCGGACGCGGGACGTGCCTGGGCTTCGACATCGTCACGCAGGCCGACCAGATCAAGCGGCGCACCGGCTACATGACCCAGCGGTTCTCACTCTACGACGACCTGTCGATCGCCGAGAACCTGGAGTTCATCGCCCGCGTCTATCGCCTCGACCGGCAGCGCGAGCGCGTCGACGCAGCCCTGGAGCACCTTGGGCTGGCGAGCCGAAGGCGGCAGCTCGCCGGCACGCTCTCGGGGGGCTGGAAGCAGCGCCTGGCGCTCGCCTCGGCCACCCTGCACGACCCGAAGCTGCTGCTGCTGGACGAGCCGACGGCCGGGGTCGACCCGAAGGCGCGGCGCACCTTCTGGGACGAGATCCACGAGCTCGCCGCGCGCGGGCTCACCGTGCTGGTCTCGACCCACTACATGGACGAGGCGGAGCGCTGCCACGAGATCGCCTACATCAGCTACGGCCGGCTGATCGCGCGCGGGACCGCCGAGAGCGTGGTTGCGGGCTCGCACCTCGTCACCTTCAACGGCGAAGGCCCGGACATCGGGCGGCTCGCGCACGAGATCGCCGGCAGGCCCGGCGTCGAGACCGTGGCGCCGTTCGGGGCGGCGCTGCACGTCAGCGGGACCGACCGCAAGGCCCTCGAGGCCGCCATCGCGCCCTTCCGGCGCGAGCCCTTCCACTGGCAGGCGGCCCAGCCGACCCTCGAGGACGTGTTCATCCACCTGATGGGTCAGGCCGAGGACAACTGGCCGGGCGGATCCCCGCCATGAACGGCTTCTCGCTCGAGCGCGTGCACGCGGTTCTGGTGAAGGAATTCCGCCAGCTGGTGCGCGACCGGCTGACGTTCGCGATCATGCTGCTGATCCCGATCATCCAGCTGACGCTGTTCGGCTATGCGATCAATTTCCAGCCCAGGCATCTGCCCACGGCCGTGCTGGCGCAAGAGAACTCTCGGTTCGCCCGCGCCATCGTCGCCGCCCTGAAGAACAGCTCCTATTTCGACTTCACGCGCCAGGTCCGCACGCCCGCCGAGCTGAATGCGCTCGTGCGGCGCGGCGAGGTGCAGTTCGCGGTCACCATCCCGGGCGACTTCACGCGGCGTGTGGCCCGCGGCGGCGACGCCCAGATCCTGGTGGAGGTCGACGCCTCGGACCCCTCTGCCACCGGCCCCGCCCTGGCCGCGCTGGAGGCCCTGCCGGAACAGGCGCTGGCGCACGACCTCGACGGCGGGCTCGCCGCCCGCGGCCAGGGCGCGCCGCCGTTCCAGGTGGTCGTGCACAACCGGTTCAATCCGGAAGAGATCACCGCCTACAACATCGTCCCGGGGCTGCTGGGCGTGATCCTGTCGCTGACCCTGGTGATGATGACGGCGCTTTCGGTGACCCGCGAGACCGAGCGCGGCACCATGGAGACCCTGCTCGCCACCCCGCTCGAGCCCATCGAGGTGATGGTCGGGAAGCTCGCGCCTTATGTCCTGGTGGGACTTGTGCAGACGGCGGTCATCCTGGTGACGGCGCGGGTGCTGTTCGGCGTGCCGATGATGGGCGGCTGGATCGGGCTTTCGCTCGGGACGGCGCTGTTCATCGTGGGCTCGCTGGCGCTCGGCTTCCTGATCTCGACCGCCGCGCGCTCGCAGCTGCAGGCGATGCAGATGAGCGTTTTCTACATGCTGCCCTCGATCCTGCTCTCGGGCTTCGCCTTCCCGTTCAGCGGCATGCCGGCCTGGGCCCGGGCGATCGGCGAAGCCATCCCGGTGACCCACTTCCTGCGCCTCGTGCGCGGGGCGATGCTGAAGGGCCAGACCCTGGGAGACCAGTGGCGCGAGCTGCTGGCCTTGTTCGCCTTCGTCTGCGTGGTCACCGCCCTGGCCATGGCCCGCTACCGGCGGACGCTGGACTGAGGCCGTCCGCCTCTCTCGCTTCGCTGCGGACGAGAGGGCATAAGCGGCCGCATGTACGGCATCCTCTGCGCCACCCCCGAAGAGCTCGCCACCATGCGCGAGCGACTGCACATGGAGGACCGCTCGGAGGTCCATGGGCCGACGCGCGTCTGGCGCGGGACCCAAGACGGGGAGCCCGTGGTGCTGGCCCACACCGGCATCGGCAAGGTCAATGCCGCGGCGGCCGCCACGGTGCTGCTCAGCCTCTTCGAGGTGGAAGGGCTGATCTGCTCGGGGGTTGCGGGCGGGCTCTCGGCGGATCTGCCGGTGGGTTCGGTGCTGCTGGCCGAGCGCCTGGCGATCCACGACTACGGCGTCGTGGCGGGGCGGCGCTTCACGGCGACGGCGTCGGGGCAGATCCCGATCGGGGCGCCGGAGCTGTCGGAGCTGTTCCCGGTGCGGCCCGAGGTGGCGGAGGCCTTCGCGACGCTGGAAGCCCGACTGCGGGACCGCATCGACCATCCGATCCGCCGCGGCGGGATCGTCACCGCGGACTATTTCCTGAACTGCGCCGAGACCCGCGACGAGCTGCGCCTGAAGTTCGGCGCCGACGCCATCGACATGGAGAGCGGCGCGCTGCACCAGGTGGCGGAAGCCTGGGGCCGACCGCTCTACGTGATCCGCACTCTTTCCGACCAGGCCGGCGAGGATAGCCACATCACCTATTATGAGATGGAGCTGATGGCGGCCGCCAACTCTGCGGCTTGCGTCGAGGCGCTGCTGGCGATCCTGAAGGCGCGAAAGGCCGCATGACCACCGCCCCTCCGCACCTCGCCGAGCAGCTCCGTCGGCTGCTGGCCAGCGCCCATGCGCCCTATTCCGGGGTGCAGGTGGCGGCCGCCGTCGAGACGCCGGACGGCAGCCTGCACTTCGGCGTCAACGTGGAGAACGCCGCCTATCCGCAAGGCGTCTGCGCGGAGGCCTCGGC
>JAGWSE010000149.1 GCA_028869395.1 Alphaproteobacteria bacterium
ACCTGGGCGCCGTTGGCGAAGTCGCCGAACTGGGCCTCCCACATGGTGAGCGTGTTGGGATCGGTGAGCGAGAAGCCGTATTCGAAGCCGAGCACCGCCTCTTCCGACAGCGCCGAATCCAGCGCCTCGAAGTGCGCCTGGTTGGGCCCGAGGTTGCGGAGCGGGAAATAGACCTCCTCCGTCTTCTGGTCGACGACGCCGGAGTGGCGCTGGGAGAAGGTGCCGCGCACGCTGTCCTGGCCGGACAGGCGCACCGGATAACCCTGATCGAGCAGGGACGCGAAGGCCAGGTGCTCGGCGGTCGCCCAGTCGATCCCCTGCCCGGCCTCGATCGCCTCGCGGCGGCCCTCGATCACGCGTCCGACGGTCTTGTGGACGGCGACCCGCTTCGGGATCGTGGTGATCTTGCGGCCCAGATCCTGCAGCTTCTGGAGCGGCACGCCGGTGACGCGGCTCTCCTCGACGCCCGGCAGCTTCAGGCCCGACCACTTGCCGTCCAGCCAGTCGGCCTTATTGGCGTGATAGGTCTTTCCGGACTCGAACTCCTCGTCCAGGAACTTGTCGAATTCCGCGATCCAGCCGTCGACCTCGGCCTGGCTGGCGACGCCCTCGCCGATCAGCCGGGTGGTGTAGAGCTGGCGAACCGACGGGTGGTCCTTGATCTTCGCGTACATCAAGGGCTGCGTCATCGTCGGATCGTCGCCCTCGTTGTGACCGAACCGCCGGTAGCAGAACATGTCGATGACGACGTCCTTGCCGAACAGCTGCCGGTACTCGGTGGCGACCTTGGTAGCGAAGGTGACGGCCTCCGGATCATCGCCGTTCACATGGAAGATCGGGGCTTCCACCATGAGCGCCACGTCCGATGGATAGGGCGAGGAGCGCGAGTTCTTCGGGCTCGTCGTGAAGCCGATCTGGTTGTTCACGATGAAGTGGACCGTGCCGCCCACGCCGTAACCGCGCAGGCCCGACAGCGCGAAGCATTCGGCCACCACGCCCTGACCGGCGAAGGCGGCGTCGCCATGCAGCAGCAGCGGCAGCACGTGGCTGCGTCCGGCGCTCGGCGTTTCGCGCAGCTTGAAGGCCTGCTTGGCCCGCGCCTTGCCGATCACCACGGGGTTGACGATCTCGAGGTGCGAGGGGTTGGCGGTCAGCGACAGGTGGACGCTGTTGCCGTCGAACTCGCGGTCCGACGAAGCGCCCAGGTGGTATTTCACGTCGCCCGAGCCTTCCACGTCGGAGGGCAGGCTGGAGCCGCCCTGGAATTCGTGGAAGATGACGCGGTAGGGCTTGCCCATGACCGCGGCCAGTACGTTCAGGCGGCCGCGGTGCGGCATGCCGATGATGATGTCCTTCACACCGAGCGCGCCGCCGCGCTTGATGATCTGCTCCATGGCCGGGACCATGGATTCGCCGCCGTCCAGGCCGAAGCGCTTGGTGCCGGGGAACCGCCGGTGCAGGAACCGCTCGAAGCCTTCCGCCTCGATCAGCTTCTTCAGGATCGCGATCTTGCCTTCCTTGGTGAAGGCGATCTCCTTGTCGCGGCCTTCGATCCGCTCCTGCAGCCATGCCTTCTCCTTCGGATCGGAGATGTGCATGTACTGCACGCCGACATTGCCGCAGTAGGTCCGGCGCAGGATCTCCAGGATTTCGCGGATGGTGGCCGTCTCCAGCCCCAGCACGTAGTCCAGGAAGATCGGGCGGTCGTAGTCGGCGTCGGAGAATCCGTAGGTCGCCGGATCGAGCTCCGAGGCGTCGCCGGGCGTGGTGGCGATATGCAGCGGGTCGAGATTGGCCTTCAGGTGCCCGCGCATCCGATAGGCGCGGATCATCATGATCGCGCGCAGGCTGTCGAGCGTGGCGGCGCGGATCTCGTCGACGCTCGCGGCGGGCTTGCGCTCGGCGACCTTCGCCTCGACCTTCGCGCTCACGGCGGGCCAGAGCCCATCGAGCGCGGAGAGCCAGTCGGGCCGCGGCGCCGGGGCGGCCGGATGAGTCCAGGCTGGACGCTGCGCCTGGCGACGGGCGTCGTCAGCGCGGTCGTGCAGCGAGGCGAAGAAGGCCTGCCAGGAGGGCTCCACCGAATTCGGATCGGTGGCCCATTTCGCGTAGAGATCCTCCACGAAGCCGGCGTTGCCGCCGTAGAGGAAAGAGGTCTCGGCAAGGACCTCGTTGATCAGACCTGCGTCGTCGGCCATGTCGTCTGCTTCCTGGGCCCCCTCGCCCGCGGAGCTTCTCTCGTGAGGGAGGAGCCGAGCGGGCCGCCCATTAACTATCCAGCCTGTGTTCAGGCGCCCTTCAGCACCTCGACCAGGGTGGTCCCGAGCGCCGCCGGGGACGGAGAGACGCGGATGCCCGCGGCTTCCATCGCGGCGATCTTGTCCTCGGCCCCGCCCTTGCCCCCGGAGATGATCGCGCCCGCGTGACCCATGCGCCGCCCGGGCGGCGCGGTGCGTCCCGCGATGAAGCCCACCATTGGCTTCTTGGTTGCTGAATTTTTAATGAACTCGGCCGCGTCCTCTTCCGCCGAGCCGCCGATCTCGCCGATCATGATGATCGACTCCGTCTCGGGGTCCTTCAGGAACATGTCGAGCACGTCGATGAACTCGGTGCCCTTCACCGGGTCGCCGCCGATGCC
>JAGWSE010000150.1 GCA_028869395.1 Alphaproteobacteria bacterium
GCCCAGCAGGTCGCGGCCGGCCATGACGGGGCCGATGGCCTGGGCCTGGATCGGCGTCGGCTGCACATAGCCTTCGCCATCGAGCGCGCGCAGCAGCGGCTTCGCCAGCCCGAGGTCGGAGAATTGGGTCAAATCTAGTCTTTCGCGTATGCGCCGAACGCGGCCGCACGGATCCGTCCGTGGGTCGCGAAAAGCGCGGGGTCTATGGGGAGCGCCCCGCGTGATGGGCGATCGATTGGATATCCGACGGCGCTCGACAGGCTGGATCGCGGTTCTCGCCATCCCACGCGGCTGGAGCGCCGAACGCACCCGATATCGCCGGGCGCAGGCGGCAGATCGGCATTCTGGACGGCGAAGTCAACCTGCAGCGGCCGTTTGGCCACGGATTGTCGCCGGAATGCCTCAGGTAAGGCTTGGGGCAGGGGCCGGCGCGGTCGCCGGCCCCCGCAATCTCGTCAGGCGGCGGTCAGGTTCGCGGCGGCGCTCTTGCCGCTGCGCGGATCCTTCTGCAGCTCGAAGTTGATCTTCTGGCCCTCGTGCAGCGAGGCCATGCCAGCGCGTTCCACGGCCGAGATGTGAACGAAGACGTCGTTGCCGCCATCGTCAGGCTGGATGAAGCCGAAGCCCTTTTGGCCGTTGAACCACTTAACAGTACCGGTCGTCATAGAAGTCGTCCCTTTCCGGACAAGTACTCGCAGGCCCCGATTGGGCTTGGAGATCAAATTTTCGGAGAGGGTCGGGTCGAAATCCCGAGCTCGCGACCTGCAGTCCGGCTCAGAAGAGAGGCGATCCTAAACGATATTCGATGCCGCTGATAATGGCTGGAATATGCGATGGTTGCAAGTTATATTTCCGCACTTCTGGCGTTGCTCCGCAATCTTTTGCTAACGGCAGGCGGTGAAGGGACCTCCCACCGCTCTGGTCCGCCAGATGTGAGGAGCGGCGAATGCGCGAAATCCCTGATAGGGCGGTGTTCACGATCCTGCGCCACGATGGCCGCTGGGCCGTGGAGCACGAAGGTGACTATTTCGGCCACTCCGCAGACAAGGAGGTCGCCATGGCCCACGCCACCAAGCGCGCCCGGGCGTGCCAGGACGGCGGCCGGGCCTGCCAGGTGCGGGTCCGCGGCGAGCAGGGCTATTACGGCGCAGGCTAGGCCGAAGTCCCTGCGGACCCATCGCCGCATTACAGGAAATTAGCTTTCTCTTAAGGGCTCCAGTCGCCAGAAGAAGGCCGGGCGCGCCGGGGGGCGTCGCCGAAGGAGCTGACCGTGATCGGCCTACTCGCCACGGTGTCCATCCTGGGCCAGGCCCCGGAGCTTCCGCGCCTGCCACCCATCGTCCGCGAGCCCCAGGTCACCTACGTCGACCGCCGCGGGCAGGTGATCGGCGTGCGCGGGGGCCGCTTCGCTCCGCCGGTGGACGTGGACCGGCTGCCGGCCTACGTGCCCGCCGCCTTCGTGGCCATCGAGGACCGCCGCTTCTACGAACACGACGGCTTCGACCCGATGGGCATCGCCCGCGCCCTGGTCACCGACATCGCCAAGGGTCGCGCCGCCCAGGGCGCCTCCACCATCACCCAGCAGACGGCGCGCCTGCTGTTCCTCAACGACGCCAAGACGGTGGAGCGCAAGGCCACCGAGCTGGTCTACGCCGTCGAGCTGGAGCAGACCTTCTCCAAGAAGCAGATCCTCGGCCTCTACCTCAGCCGCGCCTACTTCGGCTCCGGCGCCTACGGCCTGGAGGCCGCGTCCTGGCGCTACTTCGACAAGCCCGCCTCGCGTCTCACCATCCGCGAGGCCGCCATGCTGGCCGCGATCATGAAGTCGCCGGCCGAGTACGATCCCGTGGACCACCCCGCAGCGTCCGCGGAGCGCGCACGCCTCGTGCTCGACGCCATGGTCGAGACGGGCGCCATCACGCCCGCCCAGCGCGCCCGCGCGCTCGCTCAGAAGCCGCACGTCTGGAAGACCTCGGCCCAGGCGCCGGCCCAGTACTTCATCGACTGGATCGACCAGGACGTCGGCAAGCTGGTGGGCCAGCCCCGCCAGGACATGGTCGTCGAGACCACCCTCGACCTCGGCCTCGAGGACGATGCCGCCGAAGCCGTGCGCTCCACCGTCGCCCGTTTCAAGCGTGAGCGGGTGGAGCAGGCCGCGGTCGTGTCGGTCGACGGCTTCGGCCGCGTCTGGACCATGGTCGGCGGCACGGACTACGCCACCGCCCCCTACAATCGCGCGACGGAGGCGCGGCGCCAGGCGGGCTCCTCCTGGAAGCCCTTCGTCTATCTGACCGCGCTCGAGGCGGGCCGCACGCCCGACACCGTGATCAACGACGAGCCCGTGACCATCGACGGCTGGTCGCCGCACAACTACGAGGAAAACTACCTCGGCCCGATCACCCTGCAGAAGGCGCTGGCCCAGTCCATCAACACCGTGGCCGCGCAGCTCGCCGACCAGGTTGGCCGCCAGAACGTCGCTGCGACCGCGCACCGGCTCGGCATAATCGCCCCGGTGAACCTTGAGCCGGCCATGGCGCTCGGCACCACCCTGGTCACGCCGATCGAGATGGCCCAGGCCTATGCGCCCCTGTCCAACGGCGGCTATCGCGCCGAGACCTACGGCATCGAGCGCATCGTGGCCGGCGGTCGGGTGGTCTATCAGCACCGGCAGCCGCCGCTGACCCAGGTCGCGCCGAACCCGGCGCTCTCCGAACTCACCGGCATGATGCGCACCGTGCTCACCGAAGGCACCGGCGTGAAGGCCCGCATCCCGGGCTATGACCTCGCCGGCAAGACCGGCACGACCTCGGACTACAAGGACGCCTGGTTCTGCGGCTTCACCGGCGGATTCACCACGGTCGTGTGGATGGGCCGCGACGACAACGCGCCGATGCGCGGCGTCGTGGGCGGCAGCGCGCCGGCCGAACTGTGGCGCGCCTACATGGTCCGTGCGCTGCATGTCCTGCCCCGCACGCCGATCCCGCCGGGACCGCCGCCACCCGCGCCGCCGCCGCCGCC
>JAGWSE010000151.1 GCA_028869395.1 Alphaproteobacteria bacterium
CGGAACATGCGCTCGTAGAGCGGCATCGGCCGGTGGGTCACGTCGCCGATGGCGAAGACGGCCGGATCGGAGGTGCGAGCCTCGAGGTCGACGACCACGCCGCGCGCGCACTCCAGCCCCGCCTCGCGGGCGATCTCGTCGTTTGGATGGGCGCCAACGCCCACCACCACGGCGTCGCAGGCCCGCACGCGGCCGTCGGCGAGCTTCACGCCGGTGACGTGGCCGCCCCGGCCTTCGAAGCCCACCACCGTGCAGCCAAGCTCGAACCTGACGCCGCGGCGTTCGTGATAGGCCTTGAAGAAGTCTGAGAGCGCCTCGCAGGCGACGCGGGCCAGCAGCCGGCTTTCCTTCTCCAGCACTACGACCTCGGCGCCCAGGGCGCGGCCGGAGGCGGCGACCTCCAGGCCGATGTAGCCGCCGCCCACCACCGCCAGGGTCTTGCCCGGGCCGACGCTGGCCTTCAGGCGCTCGGCGTCGGCGGCGGTGCGCAGGAACATGACCCCGGCGAGGTCCGCCCCGGGGATCGGCAGGGCGATGGCGCGCGCGCCGGTGGCGATGACCAGGGTGTCGTAGGTCAGGCTGGAGCCGTCATCCAGGGCGACGGTCTTCGCGCCGCGGTTCAGGCTGAGCGCCCGGCGGCTCGGCCGGAAGTCGATGTCGTGCTCGGCGTAGAACGCCAGCGGCTTCAGCGCCAGGTCCTCGGCGTTGGCCTCGCCCTTCAGCCAGGCCTTGGACAGCGGCGGCCGCTGGTAGGGCGGGATCGGCTCGTCGCCGATCATGGTGATCGAACCGGCATAGCCGTACTGGCGCAGCAGCGCCGCCAGCGTGCCGCCCGCGTGGCCCGCGCCCAGGATCACCACATGTCCGGCGGATTCAGTCACTGGTTCTTCCGTTGCCCAAAAATGACGACCCCGTCAACTTGCAGCGCAGCTTGCCCGGGCGACGCAGCGTCGCGCAATAGCACTTGCAGAACAGCGTTTGGATAGGCCCCATCCCAGGGCCGCGCCGCACCACGCGCCCGCGGCGTGGCGCACACGCGGAGGCGATCCATGGACGACGGATCGGTTGAATTCAAGGAAGCGGCGGCGGCGGAGGCGTGGACCACGCCCCTGGAGGCGCTGAACCCGGCCCAGGCCGACCTGTTCGCCGCCGACGCCTTCTGGCCGGTGTTCGACCGCCTGCGGAAGGAAGCTCCGGTCCATTTCACGCCCGAGAGCGAATACGGCCCCTACTGGTCGATCTCCAAGTACAACGACATCATGGCCGTGGACACCAACCACCAGGTGTTCTCCTCCGCCGACGGCATCGTGCTGCAGACGCTGGAAGCCAAGGCCGAGGCCGACAAGCGCCCGCGCGGCAACAGCTTCATCGCCATGGACCCGCCCGGGCACGACGTGCAGCGCAAGACGGTCAGCCCGGCGGTGGCGCCGGCCAACCTGGCCGCCATGGCGCCGCTGATCCGCGAGCGCGCCGCCGCGATCCTCGACGGCCTGCCGATCGGCGAGGAGTTCGACTGGGTGGATCTGGTCTCGAAGGAGCTGACGGCGATGACGCTGGCCACGCTCTTCGACTATCCGCAGGCGCGGCGGCGCGAGCTGACCTTCTGGTCCGACATGTTCACCAACGCGCCGGGCCACGGGCCGGCGAAGAGCTGGGAGCACAAGCGCGAGCAGGCCGACGCCTGCTTCGCCGCCTTCGACGAGCTGTGGGCCGAGCGGGTGAACGCGCCGCCGCGGTTCGACCTCGTCTCGATGCTGGCGCACGGGGCCGAGACGCGGGATTCCGATCCTGTCGACTACCACTCCAACGTCGTGCTGCTGATCATCGGCGGCAATGACACCACCCGGAACACCATCTCCGGCTCGGTCTATGCGCTGAACAAGAACCCCGGCGAGTACCAAAAGCTGCGGGACAACCCGGCGCTGATCTCCTCGATGGTCTCGGAGACCATCCGCTGGCAGACGCCGCTCGCCCACATGGCTCGCACGGCGATGGCGGACTTCGAGCTGGGCGGCAAGACCATCCGCGCCGGCGACCGGGTGTGCATGTGGTACGTCTCGGGCAACCGCGACGACGACATCATCGCCGATCCCTACGCCTACAAGATCGACCGCGAGCGGCCGCGCACCCACCTGTCGTTCGGCTTCGGCATCCATCGCTGCGTCGGCAACCGGCTGGCGGAGCTGCAGCTCACCATCATCTGGGAAGAGATCCTCAAGCGCTTCCCGGAGATCGTGCTGACCCAGGAGCCGACCCGCACGCATTCGGTGTTCGTGAAGGGCTACGAGACCCTGCCGGTGGTGATTCCGCGCCGGAACTAGCCGCGTCCACCCTTTTTCAGCGTAAGCTCAGCGCCGCCATGTCGGAGCGACGCCGATATCACGTGGGCGACCTGCCGGGGCGCCTGATCCGCGAAGCGCGGGAGATGCTGGACGAGGGCGGCCTCAAGCAGCTGAACCTGCGCGCGCTCGCCGCCCGGGCCGGCATCACCGCCGGCTCGATGTACCATCACTACGAAAGCAAGACCGCGCTCTTGGCGGAGCTTGCGGCGGGCGGCTTCCGAGAACTGCGCATTGAGCTGGAGCGCGCCGACGCCGAAGCCGGCGCAGGGCGGCGGCTGCGGGCCTGGGCGACCGGCTACTTCCGCTTCGCGCGCCGCGAGCCCGCGCTGTTCTCCCTGATGTTCGATCCGGAGATCGCCCCGCAGCCGACGGTGGCCGAGGCGCGCGGCGAGGCGTTGCGGGTGCTGCACCGGATCGTGGGCGAGGTGGTCGCGGTCCAGGCGCCGCCGGCCGAGCGGCTTGACCAGATCACGCTGGCGGTCTGGGCGGCCTCCCACGGCGCGGCCACGCTCGCGCTCAGCGCCCCCGACTCGCCGGAGCTGATCGAA
Source organism: Alphaproteobacteria bacterium (assembly GCA_028869395.1). Lineage (GTDB taxonomy): Bacteria > Pseudomonadota > Alphaproteobacteria > Caulobacterales > Caulobacteraceae > Phenylobacterium. Next base: position 2,891 of record JAGWSE010000151.1, read on the forward strand.
GACGTCATCGCAGGGCTGGAGGCGCTATTCCGTCCGGCCGAGGGGTAACCGCGGGGCATCACTTGCGGTGGACGTTCGCGGCCGCCTGGAAGCGGGCGAGCACGGTCAGCGCATACTCGGCGCGCTTCTTCGCCTCCGGCCTGGGATCGGTCTTCAACGCCTCGCGGCACCAGGCCTCGGCGGTCTCGATCTGCTGCAATGGGACGCCGCCGCGAATGCCATAGACGCCCGGCCCGGGCGTCTTGCCGCCGGTGATGTCCGAGAACATCTGGTCGGCGACGAGGATCGCGGCCAGGCGGTCGCCGCCCGTCTCCGCGCTCCGCCAGAGCTCGACCGCCTTCTTGACATCCTTCCGGCCGCCGTCGCCTCGGGCGTACATTTTCCCGAGCTTTCGGGCCGCGGCGGCGTCGCCCTGGGCGGCCGCCTGCTCGTACCAGCGCCGGGCTTCCTTGTGATCGGCCGTCACGCCGCGCCCCGCGAAGTAGGCGTCGCCGACGACGGCCTGCGCGCTGACGTCGCCGCCGGCGGCGGCCTCCTTGCACAGGGACAGCCCTCGCGCGGCCTCCTTGCCCTCCGCGATCAGCATCTCGCCGAAGGCGCACTTCGACTTGGGATAGCCCATGTGGGCCGCCAGCTGGAACGCCGCCTTGGCCTTGGCGGGATCGACCACCCCGCCGATCCCGTGCTGGTAGCATTCGCCGGACAGATGCATGGCGTCGGCGCGAGCGCGAGCGGCCTTTTCCACGAGGGCGCAGCCCTTCACCCCGTCCTTGGGCAGGCCGCGGCGGCCGGTGATGTAGGCCGAGCCCAGATAGAACTCGGCGTCGGGGCGGCCCGCGTCGGCGAGCTTGGCGAGGGGAGCGGGATCGCCCCTGGAGGCGGCCGCCAGGGCCTCGCGCAGCGGCTGATCCGGCGCGGTGTCGCCCGTCCAGCGCTGCGCGAGCGCCGGCGATGACAGGAGAAGGACGGCCAGGGCGGCCAGCGGGGCGGCGCGCAACATCAGCTCAGCGAGCTCTCTCCACAGGTTCGAGGGGCGAACCTAGCCTCAACGCCCGGGCGGGCAGATCGGGGCGACACGGGAGAGCGCACGGGGAGGGCGCCCCAGAGGCGGCCGTTCAGCCGGCGTCCACCTTCGCCGCCTCGAGGAGGCGCTGGACCATCTGAACCCGGGCCTGGGCTTCGGCCTGCAGCTCGGGGCCGGCGACGGCGGCGGCCTTGCGGTACCAGGCGAGGGCGTCGTGGAGCGCGGTGACGTCCCAGGCGCCGTTCGGGCCACGGGCACGGTCGAAGGCGGCGTCGCCCAGGAGCTTGGCTGCGTCGGTGCGGCCGTTGTCGTAGGCGACCTTCCACCAGCGCGCGGCCTCGCCGTCGTCCTTCGCCACGCCGTCGCCGTTCCAGTAGATCTCGCCGAGCACGAAGGCGGCGTCCGGCTGGCCCTGGGCGGCGGCCTTGGCGTACCAGGCGCGCGCCTGGACCATGTCCTTCTCCACGCCCTCGCGGCCCAGCAGGTAGTCGTCGCCGAGGCGGGCCTGGGCTGTGGCGTCGCCGGCGCCGGCGGCCAGCTTGAGGATGTCGAGGGCCGAGCGCGCGGGCGGCGCCTTCGCCGCAGGGGCGGCGTGCTTCGCGGCAGGGTGCGGCGCGGGCCGGGGCGCAGCGCCCGCCGCGGGGGCGAGCGTCCAGAGGCCGGCGGCCGCGAGCGCCGCGAGACGCCTCAGGTGACGCGCTCCACCAGCATCTTCTTGACCTCGGCGATGGCCTTTGCCGGGTTCAGGCCCTTCGGGCACACCTGGGCGCAGTTCATGATGGTGTGGCAGCGATAGAGCTTGAACGGGTCCTCGAGGTAGTCGAGCCGGTCGCCGGTCGCCTCGTCGCGGGAATCGGCCAGCCAGCGATAGGCCTGCAGCAGGGCCGCCGGACCGAGATAGCGCTCCTGGTTCCACCAATAGCTCGGGCAGGCGGTCGAGCAGCAGGCGCAGAGGATGCATTCGTAGAGGCCGTCCAGTTTCTCGCGGTCTTCGGGAGACTGGATCCACTCCTTTTGTGGCTCCGGCGTGTCGGTGTGCAGCCAGGGCTCGATCGAGGCGTACTGGGCGTAGAAGAGGGTGAGGTCGGGGACCAGGTCCTTCACCACCGGCATGTGCGGCAGCGGGCTGATCTGGCAGTCCTTGCCGGGAATCTCGGCCCAGCCGTGCGTGCAGGCGAGCGTATTGCGGCCGCCGATGTTCATGGCGCAGGAGCCGCAGACGCCCTCGCGGCACGAGCGGCGGAAGGCCAGCGTCGGATCGATGGTGTTCTTGATGTGGATGAGCACGTCCAGGACCATCGGTCCGCAGGCGTCGACGTCCACGTCGTAGCTGTCCCAGCGCGGGTTGTCCGGCTGTTCCGGATCGTAGCGGTAGACGCGGAAGGTCTTCACCCGCTTGGCGCCCTCGGGCGCCGGGAAATGGCGGCCCTGGGTTATCCGCGAGTTCTTGGGCAGCGAAAACTGAACCATCGGAGCGTTCCTAGTGGCGGGTGGCCTCGCGCCAGGCGTGGGCCACGACGCGAGTGCGTTTCCAGTTGGGGCGGTGGGTCGGGTGGACCGCGATCTCGACGCGGGAAAAGCCCACCTCGCGCAGCATGGCCTCGAGGCAGCGGCGGTTGGGGGCCCAGAAATTGGTGGGATCGTTGTTGAGCTCGGCGCCTTCGTAGAAGCGCATGACCGGCCAGGGCAGCACGTCGAGCGCCGTCTCGGTTTCCAGGATCAGCATCTCGCCGGTGACCGAGGCCACCTGCTCCAGGCATCGGAGCGGATCCTTCACGTGGTAGAGGACGCCCAGGAACAGCACGACGTCGAAGGTCCCCACCGTTTCCGGCGAGATCTGCGGCACGTCGATATCGAGCGACTCCACGCGCGAGCCCAGGCGGCCGTGGGCGTAGTCGAAGCCCGCCTTTGTGCCCCAGCCCGGCCCCGACCAGCAGAAGTGATCCGTGGCGAGCACGCGCGCGGCGCCGCGGCGCTCCGCCTCGAATGAGAAGAAGCCGTCCCAGGCGCCGACGTCGAGGACGCTCTTGCCAGCGATCGGATGGCGGAAGATCGCGTCCGCCTCCTTCTCGAGCACCTCGCGCGGCTTCACCCCGCGCGTGCGCTCGCCGTCCGGCAGGCTCAGCGAGTGGAACCAGGCGATGTCGGCCGCGCCGTCCACCGAAACCTCAGTACACCCGCGCCTTGGGCGGGATGTAGGCGATGTCGTTGGTCATGGTGAAGTTGTGCACCGGCCGGTAGTCGATCTTCACCTTGCCGCTGGCGTCGTCGAACCAGGCGAGGGTGTGCTTCATCCAGCCCTTGTCGTCGCGGTCCGGATAGTCCTCGCGGGCGTGGGCGCCGCGGCTCTCGGTGCGGTTCAGGGCGCCGTTGACGGTGACGGTGGCCTGGCCGATCAGGTTGTCGAGCTCCAGCGTCTCCATCAGGTCGGTGTTCCAGATGAGGCCGCGGTCGGAGACGTGCAGGTCCTTGCGCCTGGCCTGCACCTGCGAGAGGCGCTTCACGCCCGACTTCAGGCTCTCGCCGGTGCGGAAGACGGCGGCGTCCTCCTGCATGGCGCGCTGCATCTCGAGCCGCAGGGCCGCGGTGGGCGTCTTGCCGTCGGCGTTCCTGAGGCGGTCGAAGCGCGCCAGGTGGCCGTCGGTCATGGAGTCCTTCAGCTCCGGCTGCTTCTCGCCCGGCTTGACGGTCTCGGCGGCCCGAAGCGCCGCCGATCGACCGAACACCACGAGGTCGATAAGGCTGTTGGAGCCCAGGCGGTTCGCGCCGTGCACGGAGACGCAGGCGGCCTCGCCCACGGCCATCAGGCCGGGCACCACCTGGTCAGGATCCTTGCCGGCCTTGGTCACCACCTCCGAGTAGAAGTTCGTGGGGATGCCGCCCATGTTGTAGTGCACGGTCGGCAGCACCGGGATCGGCTCCTTGGTGACGTCGACGCCCGCGAAGATCTTGGCGCTCTCCGAGATGCCCGGCAGACGCGCAGCCAGCACCTTCGGATCCAGGTGGTCGAGGTGCAGGAAGATGTGGTCCTTCTTCGGGCCGACGCCGCGACCCTCTCGGATCTCGATGGTCATGGCCCGGCTGACCATGTCTCGCGGCGCGAGATCCTTCACGGAGGGCGCATAGCGCTCCATGAACCGCTCGCCCTCGGAGTTGGTGAGATAGCCGCCCTCGCCGCGGGCGCCCTCGGTGATCAGGCAGCCGGCGCCGTAGATCCCGGTCGGGTGGAACTGCACGAACTCCATGTCCTGCAGGGGCAGGCCGGCGCGCAGCACCATGGCGTTGCCGTCGCCGGTGCAGGTGTGGGCGCTGGTGCAGGAGAAATAGGCGCGGCCGTAGCCGCCGGTCGCCAGGATGACGAGCTGCGCCTGGAACCGATGGAGGGTGCCGTCGTCCAGCTTCCAGGCCGTGACGCCCCGGCAGTGGCCCTCGTCCATGATCAGGTCGAGGGCGAAGTACTCGATGAAGAACTCCGTCTCGTGCGCCAGGCTCTGCCCGTACATGGTGTGCAGCATGGCGTGGCCGGTGCGGTCGGCCGCCGCGCAGGTGCGCTGGATCGGCGCCTCGCCGTAGTTGCGGGTCATGCCGCCGAAGGC
>JAGWSE010000152.1 GCA_028869395.1 Alphaproteobacteria bacterium
ACCTTCCCGACCCCGCGGATCTTGCCCGGCGCGGCGGGGCGGAAGAAGGTGGTCTTCATCTCGGCGGTGGGCGCGACATGGGTCATGCCCGAGGCCACCATGCAGGCCACGCTCATGCACTCGTCCAGCATGGCGCAGAGATAGCCGCCCTGGATCTGCTTCATCGGGTTGAGCAGCAGCTCGGGCCTGGCCTCGAACTCCACCTCGACCTTCTTCTCGGCCTGGCTGACCGCGACCATCCTGAAGCCCAGGGTCTGCGAACCCGTCGGCTGGTTCTTGGTCCGCAGGAAGCGCTCGAGGATGGCCTCGTCGGTGAGGCCCTCCGCCTCGGCGTCCTTGGCGTCGCTCATCACTTCTTCCGGAACTGGTCGAGGGAGACGATCTTCGAGCCGTCCTCGGCCGCCGGCTCGGCCGCAGCCTCGCCCTCGGACGGTGGCGGCGCCTTCAGCTCGGGCGGTGCGGAGGCCGGCGCCTCAAACTGCAGCAGGAACTGCACCGAGGGGTCGTAGAAGCGGGTGACCGCGCTGTAGGGGACCGAAAGCCGTTTGGGCTGGCCGGCGAACTGCAGCGTCACGGAGAAGAAGGTCTCGCCGGGCGCGAGGTCCCAGTACTGGTGCTGCAGGACGATGGTCATCTCGTCCGGGTACTTGGCCAGCAGGTCGTTCGGCCCGGAGACGCCCGCGGCGTCGGTCTTGAAGGTGATGTAGAAGTGGTGCGCGCCCGGCAGGCCTTCGCCGGCGGCGCGCTTCAGGGCCGATTTCACCACGCCGCGCATGGCCTCCTGGGCCATGGCGTCATAGTGCATCAGATCCTGGGCCGGCGGGTCCTGGGCCAAGGTAATCTCCCAACGGAACGCGTACTCTGAAAAGGTAGCGTCAGGACTACCAGACTCAAGGTGAGTCCGCCTGTCCAAAATGAAATCGCAGCCCCCTGGGGACGCCCGCGAATCCGATCGGCCTCTTCCGCCAGGCGCCGCGGCCGGCTTCAGCGATCTCGGAATTGGGTGGGGGAGTTCTGTTGCCAGGCCTCCCCCGGGCCCCGCCTTACGGTGCTACCCGCAAGGGCTTCAGGCGAAGTCTAGCGCGCGCTTACGCGGCGAGCCGGACTTCAGAAGCGAAGTTATCGTTCGCATCTATCAAATAACCCGGAACGGTGGGTCAGGCCGGGAGAAAGCTACGCCTTTACACGTCTGTCGATCCTGATCGGCCCCGCATGCTTCCCGGCGATAACCCGGGGGAAGGATTTGGTGGAGCCGCCGGGAATCGCACCCGGGTCCAGTCCGCTTATTACGCGCGCGTTTATCTCCATAGTCGGGCGAACCCGACGCCCGGAGATATAGGCGTCAACCGTTAGGAATTAAAGAAGCCGACGCGTCGCGGGGCTTCACCGGCAGGTCGGGAAGGCGCCGGATGAGCGGCGGCGCCAGGGTGATCGCCAGCGAGTAGAAGGCCGGATGGATGACGAGCGCCTGGCCCACGGCGGCGGCGGCATAGCCCGGCCAGCGCCAGTCGCGGGTGCGCGCCAGGTACATGCCCGTCGCCGGCGCGAAGAGCGCGAGCTCGTAGTTCATGGCGTAGGGCGAGATCAGGAACGCGCCGCCGAACAACGCGATGATCCGGTCGGCCAGGTCGGACGTGCGGCGGAACGTGAACCACACCCAGGCCGCCGCGGCGGGCGCGAGCAACAAAGCCCAGACGCCGTCTTGGCGCCAGTAGACCAGGGCCGAATAGGGGGTGATGGCGTTGGCGACCAGGAGCCGCGCGTGCGAGACGAGCTGCTCGAACCGGGGCAGGGCGTCGAGCCATTCGAACCAGGGGTTCAGTCCCCACACCGCAACCGAGACCGCGCAGAGGACGAGGCCGGTGACCCCGGTCGCGACGATGGTGCGCCAGCGGCCCTCCGCCATCAGCCCCAGCGGCAGCAGCATCAGCAGCTGCGGCTTCACGCAGGCGGCGAGCCCGAACAGCACACCGGCCGCGACCGGCCGTTCGTCGCCGACCACCATGGCGGCCATGACCAGACCGCCGAGCAGGAAGGTCGCCTGGCCGCAGAAGGCGGCGAAGGCCACCCAGGGCACCAGCACGAACCACTTGGGCGCGCCAGCCTTCACGCCCGCCCACCAGAAGAAGCCGCCGGTGAGGACCGTCCAGACCGCGTAGCTGATGTTCCACGGCGCCAGGGCGAACGGCACGAACAGCAGCAGCGCCGAGGGCGGATAGACATAGGGCCGCAGCCGGTCCGGACCGAGCGGCCAACCCTGCAGCTGCGAGACGTAGCGGAAATCGTAGATGCGGCCGATGTCGGTGATCGCCGCCTTGCCGCCGGCCCACAGTCCCGCGAAATCCACGCCGGCGGCCTGCAGCTTGAGGAGCTGCAGCGTGCCCGCGCTCAGCAGGGCGAAGACGATCAGCACCCCGATCAGGACCGGAGAGGACAGGCGATCGCGAAGCGAAGCGGAGGCGGGGTGAGTCATGGCTGGCGCGTAAGAACCCCTAGGCGCGTCGCCTTGCAAGAGCCCTAACGCCGCTCACGAAGCGTGGACGCACAGGCGATTTTCGCGGGCCGCCGCGGCGGCTTCGCGAACGGCCTTCGTGCGGCAGGCGGCCACATCTAATCTTCACGGATCGGATTTTGCTGGAGTTTTTCGATGCGCGGACTTCTCTACGCGGCCCGCCCGCTGGCCTGGGACTTCTTTCCGACCATCGCGTTTGCGGTGCTGGTGGCGACGCACGTGGACGTGCGGATCGCGACCGCCGCGGCCTGGGGCGTGGGCCTGCTGCAGGTCATCGCAGTGAAAGTCCGCGGTCAACCGATCCCCGTACTGCAATGGGCGGGCTTCGGCCTGGCGATCGTGTTCGGCCTGGCGAGCGTCTTGACCCACGATCCGCGGTTCCTGATGGTGAAGCCCACGATCATCTATCTGGCGGTCGCGGCTGTGATGCTGAAGCGGGGCTGGATGCTGCGCTACCTGCCGCCGGTCGCCGGCGGGCACGGCGACGATGCAATGATCGCGTTCGGCTACGTCTGGTCCGCCCTGATGGCGGCGACCGGGATCGCCAACCTGGTGATCGCGGTCTGGTTCACCAGCGCCTGGCCGGCGTTCCTGGCCATCTTCCCCGTGGCCTCGAAACTCATCCTGTTCGCGGTCCAGTACGTCACCGTCCGTCGGGTCGTGCGGCGACGGATCAGCGCGGCGGGGCAGGCGCAGGTCCCGGCCGAGGTGGCGGCGCAGCCGGCGTAGCCGGCGGTCGGGCCTCCGGGCGGGGCGCCGGCTCCGCGCCCGGCGGCGCCAGTCGGGCGACGGGACTGGGTTTCAGCGACCCGCCGCCCGCGATCAGGTCCTGGTAGATCTTGCGCTGCACGGAGAAATCGCCGCCGTGCGGAAACAGCACGTCGAAACGGGGATCGTGGCCGAGGGCGGCCTTGATCGTCGGCTCCAGCGCATCGGCGACCTGACCGATCGCGGCGTCGTCGCACTCGCGGTGCAGCGACCACGAGCGGCCGGGGACCGCCAGGGTCACGTCATAGGCGACCCCGTCGACGCAAAGCCCCTCGGCCGCGCCGGGTTCGGCGACCTGCACCATCCGCGGAGACCGCCACATCGGCTCGTCGCGCAGCCTCAGGAATGTCGCGGCCGAGCCCGGCGGAAGCTGGCGGTCGAAGCCGATCCGGCGGCTGATGTCGGCCTCGCAGCAGGCCAGCCCCGCGCGGGCCTCGACGAACGCCTGGCCATCGCGCCGGACGATCACGCGCACGACCGCCTCGCGAACGTTGGTCATCGGCCGGACCCAAACCTCGAGGATCATCTCGCCCGGGTAGAGCACCTGCCACTGCAGCGGCATCAGGCCCCAGAGCCGGTAGGTCGAGGGATCGATGCCGTTCTGGATGACCGCCACATGCTGGTGGTAGGGGATGCGCCGGCCGCCCAGTGGATCGGCCGCCTCGGGGAGGCGCGGACGCTTGTCGGTCCACCAGGTCCGGGGATCGGGCTCGGGAAACGGCCAGATCTCGGCGGCGTCGGGAGAAAGGTTCGTCGGAGGCGCGGCGACAGGCGGGCTGTTGACCACCGGCGCGCGCCGGAACAGCTGCGCGTGGGCGCCGCCCGCGCACAGGCCGGCCATCAGGGCGGTGGCGAGGATCCGGCGCACGTCGTCAAAGCCCGCGAACGGGGCCGGGGGTTCCGTCCTAGAGGGCCTCGAAGCCGCGCTGGATGGAGAGCACGCCGGTGCGCGACACCTCCACCAGGCCCAGCGGCCGCATCAGGTCCACGAAGCTGTCGATCTTGGAAGGGGCGCCGGTCAGCTCGAAGACGAAGCTTTCGCGGGTGGTGTCGATGACACGGGCGCGGAAGATCTCGCCCACGCGCAGCGCCTCCACGCGCTCGGCGCCCGCGCCGCGCACCTTCACCAGGGCGAGCTCGCGCTCCAGCCCGTTGGGGTCGCGGCTCACGTCCTGGACGTGACGCATGGAGACCATCTTCTCGAGCTGGGCCTGGATCTGGGCCAGCACCTGCGGCGTGCCGCGCGTGACGATGGTGATGCGGCTGGTGTGGGCGTTGCGGTCGGTCTCGGCGACCGTCAGGCTTTCGATGTTGTAGCCGCGCGCGGCGAACAGCCCCACGACGCGGTGCAGCACGCCCGGCTCGTTGTCCACCAGGCAGGCGAAGGTGGCGAGGCTCTCGGCCTCCTCCTTGTGGGCGAGATCGTAGACGGAGGCGGGCTGGGCGTCGGTCATGGGGCGGTCCTGCGGCTTGGGTGGTTATAGGCGCCGAGCGCCTGGAAGCGAAGCGGGGGAGCAGGCTTCGTGACATCAGGGCGCTTGCGGATCCTCGGTCATCGACCAACATGGGCGCCATGTCGTCGTTCCGCATGCCCCAGAACCTGAACACACGGCTCCGGGTCGAGACCGGCGAGCAGGTGTTCCAGCACGAGCTGCTGCAAGAGCAGGCGATCTCGCTCGGCCGGCAGGGCGCCCGGCTGGAGGGGGCGCTGGCCTCGCTCAAGGCGCACGAGGGCGGCGACGATGACCGCGCCGCCCTGGTGCGAGAGGCGGCGGATGCGGCATGGTGCTTCTTCGTCCAGCGCGACGTCATGGGGCTGCGTGACCGCGCCGCCGTGATCGCTCAATACGGCATCCCGCGCGAGGTCCTGAACCGGATCGGCGCCCGCTAGGCCCTCTCTCCGTCGCGCAACCGGACGCAAAGGCGGTCTCCACTTGCGCCCGGCTGTCGCGCCTAGACCAGCCGCTTGCCTGCGTCGTCGATGATCGAGCCGAGGTCGCGGGCTTCCTCGGCCATGATCATCTCGTTGTGCGCCTTGCCGGACGGGATCATCGGGAAGCAGTTCTCTTCCTTGGTCACCCGGCAGTCGAAGATCACCGGCCGCT
>JAGWSE010000153.1 GCA_028869395.1 Alphaproteobacteria bacterium
CGTGGCCGAAGCTGTCGTTGATCTTCTTGAAGTGGTCGATGTCGATGACCAGGCAGGCCACCGGCTCGCCACCCGCCGCCGACCGCTTGGCCAGCGCCTCCAGCCGGCCTTGCATGTAGCGGCGGTTGTGCAGTCCGGTCAGCTGGTCGGTGACCGCCAGCTCCAGCGACTGGTCGAGGTTGTCGCGCAGATAGTCGGTGTAGCGCTTGCGGCGGATCTGGGTGCGGGTGCGCGCCGCCAGCTCCTCCGGATCGATCGGCCTCGCCAGCACGTCGTTGACGCCGATCTCCAGCGCCTTGACCACCCGCGGGCGGTCGTCGAAGTCGACGACGGCCAGCACGGGCAGGCTGCGGGTCACCTCGTCGGAGCGGATCTGAGCGGCGAACCGCAGCCCGTCGAAGGCCTTTGCGGCGGTATTGACGATCACCAGGTCGACCGCGCCGTGGGCGGTGAGCAGGGCCTTGTCCGGGTCGCTCTCGGCCACCGGCCGGTGCTCCACCGAAAGCTCCAGCATCATGCGCTGCGCCTGGCGAGCGTTGTCGTCCACCACCAGGATGCGGCCGCCCGCGCCGCCCAGCCTCGCGTGGGCGCCGGCGATGACGCCCATGCGCCGGCCCGAGGCCTCGCGGTCGCGCAACTCGTCGATCACCGCCTTCAGCCGGGTCAGGCTGCGCACGCGGGCGATCAGCATCACGTCGTCGATCGGCTTGGTCAGGAACTCGTCGGCGCCTGCCTCCAGCCCCGCCACCCGGTCGGAGCGGCCGTCGAGGGCGGTCACCAGCACCACGGGGATGTGCCGCGTCTCGGCGTCGTCCTTCAGCCGACGGCAGACGTCGAAGCCGTCCATGCCGGGCATCATCACGTCGAGCAGCACGATGTCGGGCTTCTCGGAGGCGGCCAGCGCCAGCGCCGTCGGCCCGTCGTGGGCGGTCAGCACCTCGTAATACTCCGAGGCCAGCCTGGCCTCCAGGAGCCGGACGTTGGCCTCGATGTCGTCGACGACGAGGATCTTGGCCGACATGACTAGTCCAGCAGCCCCCGGATGGTCTCCAGGAAGTGCGACACCGAGATCGGCTTGGAGATGTAGGCCTCGCAGCCGCCCTCCCGGATCCGCTCCTCGTCGCCCTTCATGGCGAAGGCGGTGACCGCCACCACCGGGATGTGGGCCAGCTCCTCGTCCTCCTTCAGCCACTTGGTGACCTCGAGGCCCGAGATCTCCGGCAGCTGGATGTCCATGAGGATCAGGTCGGGGCGATGCTCCCGCGCCAGCGCAAGCGCCTGCAGCCCCTCGCGGGTCTCCAGAACCTCGTAGCCCTGGGCTTCGAGCAGATCATGAAAGAGCTTCATGTTCAGCTCGTTATCCTCGACGATGAGGACCTTCTTGGCCATTCCCGACCCGACGCTGTGCTGGCGGTCGGTCGCGAACGGCCTTCCCCACCTTACCCAACGTTGATCACACGGATATCCTTAAACTTCGTTAGCCGCATCCCGGAGCGCCCTTGACCCAACCCGCGACCTCGCCTGCGCCGAAGCTTGAAACGCTTGGACTTTCCCGCGAGCGGCCGCTGGTGATCGTCGACGTCGACGAGGTGCTGGGGCTGTTCATGAAGGCGTTCGGCGCGTTCCTGGCCGAGCGCGGCTTCGACTTCCGAATCGACCGCTTCGCGCTCTTCCAGAACATCTATCCGGCCGGAGCCAGCGAGCACCTCGACATCGAGGCCGGCCGGCGGCTGTTCGACGACTTCTTCGCCACCCGCTGCGCCGAGATCGAGCCCGCGCCCGGCGCGGTGGCGGGCCTGCAGCGGCTGTCGCGCGGCGCCGAGATCCTGATCCTCTCCAACGCCCCGCCGCAGGCCGAGCAGCTGCGCGGCCAGTGGCTGCGCCGCCACGGCCTGCCGCATCCCCTGATCCTCAGCTCGGGCCCCAAGGGTCCGATCACCGCAGGACTGGTCGCCCAGACGCCGCAGCGGACCGCCTTCGTGGACGACCTTTTGCCCAACCTCGATTCGGTGGCCGAGCACGCCCCGGCCACGGCCACCTTTCAGCACGTGGCCGACGAGCGCTTGCGCCCGCTGGCGCCCAGTGCGCCGGAGCGGCATCCCCGGATCGACGACTGGGCCGAGCTGGCCGCGGCGATCGAGGCCGCGGTCCACGGCCGCTAGGGCTTGGGCGCGGGCTGCGGCGCCGGCGTGGGCCTGGACGTCGCGGCCAGGGCGTCGGTGCGGGCCATAACCACCGCGAACTTGTCGCCGTAGATCTGAGTCCAGCCCGGCTTCCTGTGCAGCGCCGCCACGATGCCTTCCTTCGGCTGGGTGATCGTCCAGGCGATGTTGTACTGCTTCAGCGCCTGGTCGAGCGCCGGCTGCTCGCCGGCGTCGATCTGGCTGTAGCGCTTGACGAAGGCGTCGCCATACATGTCCGCCCGCCCGTCGATGAACGGCTTCACGCCCTCGTAGATCAGGTAGCCGCCAAAGTTGTAGGCGTTAAACACCGGCTGGGCGCGCAGGGCGGGCGGCACGTGCGCCAGCGCCGCGCCCGGGGTGATGGCGTCGTCGTGACGGCTGAACGGCGTCGCGATCCGGGCCGTGGCGAAGCCGGCGACCACCAGGGCCAGCGCGACGGCGCCAGGCGCCGCCAGCCGCTGCGGGCTGGCGCGGCGGCCGAAGGCGCGGCCGATCGGCTCGGCAAGGATCAGCGGCGCGGCGATCGCCAGCACCAGCTGATGGCGCTGGTGCTCCAGCGCCATGTGGAAGATCACCAGCAGGAGCAGCAGCCGCACCAGCGGCACGCGCACGCCCTTGCCCAGGCACACCAGCATGGCGACCAGAATGCCCGCCTCGAACGCGCCGAACTTGGCGAAGTTGGCCGGCTTCCACTCGATGATCGTGTCGAGGGTGCCCATGCCCATGATCTTGAAGGGCGCGATCAGCCCCTCGATCCCGTGCGGGGTGGTCAGCGCCGCCGCCAGCGTCAGCACGCCGAACAGCCCCCAGTCGCGGATCACCTTCAGCCGGTCCGCGCCGCGCGCGAGCAGCGCCTCCAGCCCGAAGCCGCCCGCCAGCACGAAGCCGAACACGAAGCTGCCGTGCAGGTTGGCCCAGGCCACCATCAGCAGCGCGATCCACCAGCGCGGCGCGCGGCCCTGCTCGCGGGCGGACAGCATCTCCAGCGTCCAGCCGACCAGGATCGGCAGCATCAGCAGGTGCGGGCGGGCCAGCACCGTGGGCCCGATCACCAGGAAGGCCAGCACCAGCGACACCGCCTGGCCGAGCCCGCCCAGCCAGCGCGCCACGCCGCGCGCCAGCAGGTAGCCCGAAAGGCCGAAGGTGGCCGAGAACAGCAGCATCACCCCCACCCAGCCGCCGGCCCGGTAGGCGCTCGCCATGATGATCTCGGCCAGCCACTCGTGGGTCGCCCAGGGATGGCCCGCGAAGGTGTAGGAGAATACGTCGTGGTTCAGGACGTGCAGGTGGTCGATCATCCAGCCGCCCACCCGCACGTGCCAGTAGGTGTCCGGGTCGTTGAAGACGTTGCCCTGGAACAGCACCACGCTCATGCACAGCGCCACCGCGATCACCGCGGCCGGCGACAGCGCCGCAAGGCGCGTGGCGGCGACGTTCAGGCGATCGTTGAGGCGGCTGAAGGTGACGGCGGTCATGTCGCGCCACGCTACGGCCCGTTCGTGAACCATGACTTACGATCTTTCCGTTCCGGCGACGCGGCGCGTGGCGAACAAATCAGGTATATCACGGCGGATGATCCGCATCGGGGTGGACTTCGGCGGCACCAAGATCGAGGCCGCGGCGCTGGACGCCGACGGCCGCTTCCTGGCCCGCGTCCGCGGCCCCTCTCCCGCCGACTACGACCTGGGCCTCGACGCGGTCCGCGCGCTGGTGGCTGAAGCCGAGCGGCAGGCCGGTGTCCGGGCCGGGCGGATCGGAATCGGCGGACCGGGCTCGGTTTCGCCCGCCACGGGCCTCATGCGCAACGCCAATTCCACCCAGCTCAACGGCCGGCCCTTCCCGCAGGACCTCGAGCGGGTCCTCGAGCGGCCGGTCCGCTACGCCAACGACGCCAACTGCCTGGCGCTCTCCGAGGCGACTGACGGGGCGGGCGCCGGCGCGGGCGTGGTCTTCGCCGCCATCCTCGGCACCGGCTGCGGCGGCGGGATCGCCGTCGACGGCCGCCCGCTGGAGGGCCGCAACGCTGTCGCCGGCGAATGGGGCCACACGCCCCTGCCCTGGCCCGCGGCGGACGAATCCCCCGGCCCGCTCTGCTGGTGCGGGCGGCGCAACTGCCTGGAGCTGTGGATCAGCGGCTCGGGCCTGGCGCGCGACGCCGGCGAGCCGGGCGAGGCGGTGATCGCCCAGGCGCGGGCCGGCGATCCGGCCGCCTCCGCCGCGCTCGGGCGGCTGCGCGACCGCCTGGC
>JAGWSE010000154.1 GCA_028869395.1 Alphaproteobacteria bacterium
GCGAGGGGAATTCCCGTGGGGCCCGGCCGCGGCTCCGGCGCGGGCTCGCTGGTCGCCTATGCGCTCACCATCACTAACCTCGATCCCCTCCAGTATAACTTGCTGTTCGAGCGCTTCCTCAACCCCGAGCGGGTGTCGATGCCCGACTTCGACATCGACTTCTGCCAGGAGCGGCGCGAGGAGGTGATCTCCTACGTCCAGCACCGCTACGGCGCGGACCGCGTCGCTCAGATCATCACCTTCGGCACCTTGCAGGCCCGCGCGGTCCTGCGCGACGTAGGCCGGGTGCTGCAACTGCCACTCGGTCTCGTGGATCGCCTGGCCAAGATGGTGCCGGCCAACCCCGCGAACCCGGTGACGCTCGCCAAGGCCATCGAGATCGAGCCGCGCATCCAGCAGATGCGGGACGACGACGAGGCCGTCGCCCGGCTCCTCGACGTCGCCCTGCAACTCGAGGGCCTTTATCGCAACGCCTCGACGCACGCCGCCGGCGTGGTGATCGGCGACCGTCCGCTCACCGAACTGACGCCGCTCTATCGCGATCCGCGCTCGGAGCTGCCCGCCACCCAGTTCAACATGAAGTGGGTGGAATCCGCCGGCCTGGTGAAGTTCGACTTCCTGGGCCTGAAGACGCTCACCGTGATCGATCGGGCGTTGAAGTACCTGGAGAAGCGCGGCGCGGCTGTCGACATGCTGGGGCTGCCGCTCGACGACGAAGCCACCTACGAACTGATGGGGGCCGCCCAGACGATCGGGGTGTTCCAGTTTGAAGGTCAGGGCATGCGCGACGCCCTGCGCCAGCTGCGCCCCAACTGCATCGAGGATGTCACCGCCATCGGCGCCCTCTACCGGCCCGGCCCAATGGACAACATCCCGGCCTTCATCGACTGCAAGTTCGGTCGCAAGGAGATCGACTTTCTGCACCCGAGCCTCGAGCCGGTGCTGAAGGAGACCTACGGCATCATCGTCTATCAGGAACAGGTGATGCAGATCGCCCAGATCCTGGCGGGCTACAGCCTGGGCGAAGCCGATCTCCTGCGCCGGGCGATGGGCAAGAAGAAGAAGGAGGAGATGGAGCAGCAGCGCGCCCGCTTCATCTCCGGCGCCGAAAAGAACGGTGTCTCCGCCGCCCAGGCGGGCGCCATCTTCGACCTGGTCGACAAGTTCGCGGGCTACGGCTTCAACAAGAGCCACGCGGCGGCCTACGCCTTCGTCAGCTACCAGACCGCCTGGCTGAAGGCCAACGCGCCTGTGGAATTCTTCGCCGCCTCCATGAGCCTGGACATCGCCAACACCGACAAGCTCTCGGTCTTCTACCAGGACGCCAAGCGCTTCGGGGTGGTCATCCGTCCTCCGGACGTAAACCGCTCGGCCGCGGACTTCGAGGTCGAGAACGGCGAGGTGCTCTATGCGCTCGGCGCCATCCGCAACGTGGGCCTGCAGGCCATGCACCATGTGGTCGAGGTTCGGCGCGAGGGCGGACCATTCCGCGACGTCTTCGATTTCGTCGAGCGCGTGGATCCCAAGCACGTGAACAAGCGCACCTTCGAGACCATGGCGCGCGCCGGGGCCTTCGATTCGATCCATCCCAACCGCGCCCAGCTGGTGGAAGCGGCCGACGCGCTGATCGGCTACGCACAGAGCGTGGCCGCCGATCGCGCCTCCTCGCAGGCGAGCCTGTTCGGCGGAGATCAGGCGGAGGCCGCCCGCCCGCGCATGCCCAAGGTCGACACCTGGACGCCCGTCGACCGCCTCGACAACGAGCTGGCCGCTGTCGGCTTCTATCTTTCGGGCCACCCGCTCGAGGACATGGTCGAGGCGCTGCGCCGAAGGCGAACCGAGCTCTTCTCGGACGCGGTCGTGAAGGCCGAAGCCGGCGCGGAGGCGCTGCGCATGGCCGGCGTCGTCCGCCGCAAGCAGGAGCGGACCAGCCAGCGGTCGGGTGAGAAGTTCGCCTTCGTCACGCTCTCCGATCCCACCGGCGAATACGAGGTGCTCTTCCCGCCGGAGACACTGCGCAAGTGCCGTGACCTGCTCGAGCCTGGCAAGGCGGTCGCGATCAAGGTCCGCGCCAGCGCCAAGGACGGAGAGGTCCGATTCTTCGGTGACGACGCCGAGCCGGTCGAGAAGGCGGTGGAGAACGTCGTCGCGGGTCTGCGTGTCCATGTGGCGCCGCGCAGCGCCGAGATCGAGGCGCTCAAGAAGCGGCTGGAAGCCGTCGCCAACCAGCGCGGCGGGGAGATCCTGCTGGTCGCGGGCATCGGCGGCGGGCGCGAGGTCGAGATGAAGCTTCCCGGCCGGTTCAGCCTGGATTCGGCCGCCCGCGGAGCGCTGAAGACCTCGCCGGGCGTGGTCTTCATCGAAGACCTGTAGGCCAAGCTCCCGGACGCCTTACATAGTCGGGCATGGACGCCCATCCGCTCGATCGTCCGATCTGGGCTTCGCTGACCACGCGGCAGCAGTCGCTTTCGTTCGGCGACGCGCGGGCGCGGCGGCTCGATCCGGCGTTCGGCGTCTTCGCGGCGGCCGCGGACCGCTCCGAGGCCGCCCGCGCGGGTCTGGCGGATCTGGTGCGCGCGCACGGCGCAGCGGCCTTGGTCGAGGCGAGCGAGCCCGACGTCCCGCAGGGTCTCGAGATCGCCTCTCGCGCCATCCTCTGGCAGATGATCGCCGAGCCCCCGAAAATCATCGCGCCCGATTTCGATTGGGTGGACCTCACCGACGAGGATGCGCCGCAGATGCTGGCGCTGGCGGAGCTGACGAAGCCCGGTCCGTTCTTCGCACGCACGCACCAGCTGGGCGAGTTTGTGGGCGTCAAGCGTGACGGGGAACTCGTCGCCATGGCAGGAGAGCGCATGAAGCCCTCCGGCTTCACCGAAGTGAGCGGGGTCTGCGTTCACCCTGATCACCGGGGCCACGGCTATGCGGCGGCGTTGATGAGCCTGCTGGCTGAGCGCATCCTGGAACGCGGCGAGACGCCGTTCCTGCACGTCTACGACAGCAACACGCCAGCCATCGCCATCTACGAGCGGCTCGGCTACCGGCTCCGCCGCGAGATGACGCTGCTGGTCGTGGCGGCGGCCTGAACCGGCGCCGCCGCGGCTTCCTCTTGCAAATTGGGCGCTTGGCCCCTATTTCCCCGCCTCATTCCACACGCAGGCGTTTGGCGGCGACGGGGAGACATCCCGCCGTTCTCCATTCCGGTCCTTCCTCGCAATCGCTCGGGGGAGGGTGGCCTGCGGAGGTTCAACCGGAAGAAGGACTTTAGAAGCCGATGGCTCTTCCTGACTTTTCCATGCGCCAGCTCCTGGAAGCCGGCGCGCACTTCGGTCACCAGACCCACCGCTGGAACCCGAAGATGGAGCGCTACATCTTCGGCAGCCGCTCCAACATCCATATCATCGACCTGTCGCAATCGATCCCGCTGCTCCACCAGGCGCTGGTGAAGGCCCGTGAGGTCGCCGCCGGCGGTGGACGCATTCTGTTCGTTGGCACCAAGCGCCAGGCGTCGGATCCGATCGCCGCGGCCGCCAAGCGTTGCGCCCAGTACTACGTCAATCACCGCTGGCTGGGCGGCACGCTGACCAACTGGCGCACCGTTTCCCAGTCGATCCAGCGCCTGCGGGAGCTGGAGGGCCTGGTCGAAGGCGAGGGGCAGGGCCGTTCGAAGAAGGAGCTGCTGCAGCTCACCCGCGAGCGCGACAAGCTCGAGCTGAGCCTCGGCGGCATCAAGGACATGGGCGGCATTCCGGACCTGATGTTCGTGATCGACACCAACAAGGAGGCGATCGCGATCCAGGAGGCCCGCAAGCTGAACATCCCGGTGATCGCCATCCTCGACACCAACTGCGATCCGGACGGCATCACCTATCCGATCCCGGGCAACGACGACGCCGCCCGCGCCATCCAGCTCTACTGCGACCTGATGGCGGATTCGATCCTCGACGGTCTGGCTGCCGGCCAGGTGGCTGCGGGGGTGGACCTGGGCGCCTCTGAGGCTCCGATGGAGCCGGCCTTGGCCCGGACCGAGACCTCGGCCGACGCTGCTCAGCCGGGCGCGGACGCCGGTGTCGAGGAAGCTTCGGAGCAGCCGAGCGAAGAACAGGCGAGCTGACGGCCGAACGGCCCGAGCCTCGCAAAACCTCCGGCGGGCCCCATGGGTCCGCCAATGTCTAGGATTGAAGGAGCTGACCATGGCGGAGATCACCGCTGCGCTGGTCAAGGACCTGCGCGAAAAATCCGGCGCGGGCATGATGGACTGCAAGAAGGCCCTGCAGGAGAACGCCGGCGACATGGAAGCGGCCATGGACTGGCTGCGCACCAAGGGCCTGTCCAAGGCCGCCAAGAAGTCCGACCGCGCCGCGGCCGAGGGACTCGTGGCGGGCCTGGTGTCGGATGACGGCAAGACCGGCGTGCTGGTCGAGCTTAATGCCGAGACCGACTTCGTCGCCAAGAACGACAAGTTCCAAGGCGCCGCCCGCGAGATCGCCAAGGTCGCGCTGGGCGTGCAGGGCGAAGTCGAGGCGATCTCGTCGGCCAAGCTGCCGAGCGGCGAGACGGTGAGCGATCACATCACCAATCTGATCGCCACGATCGGCGAGAACATGCGCCTGCGCCGCTCGGCCCGCCTGAGCGTGGGACAGGGCGCCGTCGCGCTCTACCTGCACAACGTGCAAGGCGAGGGCGTGGCGCGGCTCGGCGTGCTCGTCGCGCTCGAGAGCACGGGCGACCAGGCGCAGCTGAAGGACGTGGGTCGCAAGATCGCCATGCATGTGGCGGGCACGCCCACGCCGCCCCTGGCGCTCAACTCCGACGAACTCGACCCGGCGGTCGTGGCGAAGGAGCGCGAGATCCAGACCCAGACGGCGATGGAATCGGGCAAGCCCCGCGAGATCGCCGAGAAGATGGTCGAGGGCCGCATCCGGAAGTGGCAGGAAGAAGTGGTGCTCCTGAAGCAGCCCTTCGTCATGAACCCGGACCAGACCATCGAGCAGCTGATCGCGGAGACCGCCAAGTCGGTCGGCGCGCCGGTCTCGATCAAGGGCTTCGTCCGTTTCCAGCTCGGCGAAGGCGTGGAGAAGGGCTCGGGCCCCGACTTCGCGGCGGAAGTCGCGCAGATGACCGGTCAGGCCTGAGGCCGTCAGTCTGATCCAAAGAGGGCGCGGTGCGTGAATGCGCGCCGCGCCCTTGGCTTATCGTCAGTTTGAGTTAGGGATTGGTCCATGCCCGACGCCCAGCCACGCTACAAACGCATCCTCCTGAAGCTCTCGGGAGAGGCGGGCGTCGGCGGCGAACAGTTCGGCATCGATCCCAAGACCCTGGACACCGTTTCCGAGGAAATCTGCCAGGTCGTGCGCGCGGGCGTGCAGGTATGCCTGGTGGTGGGCGGCGGCAACATCTTCCGCGGCGCAGCCCTCGCCGAGAGCGGGATGGAGCGGGCCAGCGCCGATTACATGGGCATGCTGGCGACGGTGATGAACGCCCTGGCCTTGCAGGCCTCGCTCGAGAAAAAGGGCGTCTACACGCGGGTGCAGTCGGCGATCCCGATGGAGGCGGTCTGCGAGCCCTACATCCGGCGGCGCGCCCTGAGGCACCTGGAAAAAGGCCGGGTGGTGATCTTCGCCGCCGGCCTCGGCGCACCCTATTTCACCACCGATTCGGCCGCGGCGTTGCGCGCCGCCGAGATGGGGTGCGATGCGCTGTTCAAGGGCACCAGCGTGGATGGCGTCTACACGGCTGATCCCAAGAAGGACGTGAATGCCAAACGCTACGAGACGCTGAGCTATCAGGATGTCCTGGCGAAGGACCTGCGGGTGATGGACGCCTCCGCCGTGAGCCTCATGCGCGACAACCACATCCCGATCGTGGTGTTCTCCATCCGCGAGCGGGGAAACCTGCTTAAGGTGCTGACGGGCGCGGGGGTCTTCACGACCATCGCCTAAGCGGTCCGCCAGCCGCGACCTGAAAGGGAGCAAGACCAATGGCCACCACAGAGAAGCCGGTGATCTCCAGATACAAGGATCGCATGGACAAGGCCGTCGCTGCGCTCAAGGAGGAATTCGGCTCCCTGCGCACCGGCCGCGCCTCCGCGACCCTGCTCGACCAAGTGCACGTGGACGCTTACGGCTCCTCCATGCCGCTCAACCAGGTCGGCGCTGTGAGCGTCCCCGATGCGCGCATGCTGATGGTCAGCGTGTGGGATCGCGGTCTCGTTGTTTCGGTGGAAAAAGCCATCCGGAACGCGGGCTTGGGACTGAATCCCATCGTTGACGGCCAGAACCTTCGTATTCCGATCCCCCCGCTCACCGAGGACCGCCGCAAGGAGCTGGCCAAGGTCGCCGGCAAGTACGCCGAGCAACAGCGGATCGCGGTCCGCAATATCCGGCGCGACGCCAACGACGACCTCAAAAAGGCGGAGAAGGACGGCGCCATCAACCAGGATGAGCACAAGCGCCTCGAAACCGAGGTGCAGAAGATCACCGACGAGGCGATCAAGCGCATCGACGAAGCCTTGAAAACCAAGGAACAAGAGATCATGCACGTCTGAGCGTGCGCGCCACGCCCGAAGGATCCTCAAACCCATGGCCGCCCTGAAGAACACGCCGCCTGCGGGCGCGCCGGCGAACGCCGCCGAGGCGCGGCCTCTGCATGTGGCCATCGTCATGGACGGAAACGGACGGTGGGCGAAGCGGCGGGGGCTGCCCCGCTCGCTGGGGCACCGGGCAGGCGTCGAGGCCTTGAAGCGGATCGTCGAGGCTGCGCCGCAGATGAACATCCGCTGGCTCACGGTCTTCGGTTTTTCGACCGAGAACTGGAGCCGGCCGGCCGCTGAAGTGGCCGAGTTGATGGCGCTCCCCAAGCGCTACTTCGAGACCGATCTGGCGCGCCTGGAGCGGGAAGGCGTCCGCGTCAAGGTGATCGGGACCGACGAGGGTCTTTCGCGTGACCTCGTCAAGATCTGCCGGGAAGCGGAGACCCGCACTGCGAAGAACGACCGCTTCCATCTCACCGTCGCCTTCAACTACGGCGGCAAGGCCGACATCGTCGCCGCGGCCCGCAAATTCGCGCAGGCCGTGGCCGCCGGGCGCGCCCGCCCGGACGACCTCACCGAGGATCTCTTCGAAGGCCAGCTGATGACGGCGCCTTACCCGCCGCCTGACCTGATCGTGCGACCCTCGGGAGAGCAGAGACTTTCCAACTTCCTGCTCTGGCAGGCCGCCTACGCCGAGTTCATCTTCCAGGATGTGCTGTGGCCCGATTACAGCCCCGCCCACCTTGAGGCGGCGATCGGCGAATACCAGACGCGGAACCGCCGCTACGGCGCGGTGGCGCCAGATGACGCCCTTGCCACAGGCTAGGCGGTTCGACTGGTCGAACCTGGGCCTGCGCGTCGCCTCCGCGGCGGTGCTGATTCCGGCTGCGCTGTGGGCGGCCTGGCACGACGGCTGGGTCTATCTCGTCGTGATCTCGGTCGGTCTCGCGCTGTTGGCGATCGAGTGGGGCGGAATGAGCGCGCCGCGCGCGCCGGTCCGGGTCGCAGCGGCTGTCACGGCGGCGATCCTGGCCGCGGTGTTCCTGGCCCATCGAGGCCACTTCATCCTGGCCTGGCTTGTCCTGCCTGTGGCCGCTCTCGCGGCCGCCCTGGTGGCCCGCGGCGTGGCCGAGCGCGCGGTGGATGCCGGCTATGGCGTCCTCTACATCACGCCAGCCGCCATCTGCCTCGTCTGGTTGCGTTCCACCAACCAGGGGCACTGGTGGACCATGATGCTGTTCGCCTGCACCTGGGCGGCGGACATCGGCGCCTTCGCCGTAGGAAGCACCTTGAAGGGGCCCAAGCTCTGGCCGCGCTTTTCGCCAAACAAGACCTGGTCGGGCTTCATCGGCGGCCTTGCGGCTGCGACTGTTTCGGCGGTGCTGATGGCGGGCCTTTCGGTATTCCAGCTGGACTGGCGCGCCGCGGCGCTCATTGGCCTGGCGGTCGGCCTCGCCACCATGGCGGGCGACCTTTGGGAGTCCGCCCTGAAACGACGGTTCGGGGTCAAGGACTCCGGCGATCTTATTCCGGGGCACGGCGGGCTCCTGGACCGCGTTGACGGGTTGATGTTCGCCGTGGTCGTCATGGCCGGGGCCCGCCTCGCCAATCACCTGGGATGGGGTCATTGAACCTGCCGCGCACCATCACAGTCCTGGGCTCGACCGGATCCGTCGGCGTCTCGACCCTGGACGTGCTGGAGAAATCGGGCGCCGAGGTCGAAATCGTGGCGCTGACCGCTGGGCGCAACGTTGAACGCCTCGCGGAGCAGGCCCGGCGCTGGCGACCTTCGCTTGCCGTGATCCACGACGAAGCGCGCCTGGCTGAACTCCGCGAGCGGCTCGCCGGCGCCGGGATCGAGACGGCCGCGGGCGCGGTCGCCGTACGCGAGGCCGCGCAACGGGACTCGCAATGGGTGATGTCGGCGATCGTGGGGTTCGCGGGTCTTGCGCCGACGCTGGCGGCCGCGCGACGAGGCGCCGTCGTGGCCCTGGCCAACAAGGAGAGCCTGGTCTGCGCGGGGCCCGAACTGCTGCGGACGGCGAAAATGTCTGGCGGTGCGGTCATCCCGGTCGATTCCGAGCATTCGGCGATCTTCCAGGTCCTCGAGCCGGAGAACGCCGCTCAGGTGTCGCGGCTGATCCTGACCTCCTCGGGCGGCCCCTTCCGTGGGGCGAGCCGGGAGCAGATGTCGCGCGCGACGCTCGAACAGGCCCTGGCGCATCCCAACTTCAGCATGGGCGCGAAAATCTCGATTGATTCCGCGACCATGATGAACAAGGGGCTGGAGGTGATCGAGGCGGCATACCTCTTCTCCATGCCGCCGGAACGCATCGAGGTCCTCATCCACCCTCAGCAGATCATTCACAGCCTCGTCGAGTACGCGGACGGCTCGACCCTGGCCCAACTCGGCCCTCCGGACATGCGCCCGCCGATCGCCTGCGCCTTCGCCTGGCCCGACCGGCTGCCATGGCCCGCGCCGGCGCTCGACCTCGTGAGTTCGGGCCCGCTCACCTTCGAGGCGCCCGATCCGTCCCGCTTCCCGGCCCTCTCGCTGGCCAAGCAGGCCTTGGCGACGGGGGGCAGGGCGCCCGGCGCGCTGAACGCGGCGAACGAGCGCGCCGTCGCCGCCTTCCTTGACCGCAGAATCGGCTTTCTGGATATTGCACGTGTGGCGGCGGAGACCCTCGAGCGCATGGACCGCCACTTCCTGGGAGCGCAGACGAACGAGGATGTCCTGGAAGCCGCCCGAACGACCGATGCGACGGCGCGCCGTGTGGCGGACGAGATCGTGACCGCCCTGATGGCCCAGGCCTGATCGCGAGAGGAGCGGCCCTTCGATGGATGGCTTACTGCACGACTTCCTTCTCTTCGTGATCCCGTTCATCGTGGTGCTGGGTCTTGTCGTGACGGTCCACGAGCTGGGCCACTTCCTCGCCGCCAAATGGCTCGGCACCGCCATCGACCGGTTCTCGATCGGCTTCGGCCGGGCGATCGTCAGCTGGAGGGATCGATCGGGCGTCGAGTGGCGCATCGGCTGGCTTCCGCTTGGCGGCTATGTCCGCTTCGCAGGCGACGAAAACGCAGCCAGCATGCCCGACGAGGAAGAGCTGGCCGAGCTTCGACGCCAGATCGCCGCCCGCGAAGGTCAGGCGGCCCTCAACCGCTACTTCCATTTCAAGCCGGCCTGGCAGCGCGCAATCATCGTGGTGGCGGGGCCTGCCGCCAACTTCGTCCTGGCGATCGCGCTCTTCGCCGGTCTCCTCATGGTGTTCGGCCACGAGATGCTTCCGGCCCGTGTCGCACAGGTCCTGCCGAACAGCGCCGCAGCCGCCGCCGGCTTCCGGCCCGGCGACCTGATCGTCGGGGAGGATGGCCGCGCGGTCGACGGCTTCGACGACGTCCAGCAGGTCGTCCGATTGAGGGCAGGGGTGCCAATCAACTTCCTGGTCCAGCGCGGCCCGGAGAAGATCCACATCCTCGCGACCCCGCGCTCGCAGGTCGTCGACGATCCGGTCGCCGGCAAGCAGCACATGGGCGTGCTGGGCCTGGTCCCGGACCAGGCCCCGTCCGACTTCATCCACGTCCGCTACAATCCC
>JAGWSE010000155.1 GCA_028869395.1 Alphaproteobacteria bacterium
CTACGCCTGGATCAACCAGGTCTGGTACGTCGAGGCCGGCGCCTACGGGTCGCCGCGAGCCGTCACCCTGAACCGGCTGGGCATGGACCCCACCAGTCCGGGCAGCATCGACGGCCTCGCGCCGTACGGACGCTTCGCCTGGCAGCACAACTTCGGCAAGCACACCTTCGAAGCCGGCGCTTTCGGCATGTACACCAAGATCAACCCCGGCCTCGACAAGAGCACCGGCGCCACCGACAACTACGGCGATCTGGGTCTCGACGTCTCCGACCAGTACGTCTTCGACAACACTGACGTCGTCTCCTTCAACGCCCGCTACATCCACGAACACCAGGACCTGAAGGCCACTTATCTTCTCGGTGGCGCGGCCCAGGCCCACAACACGCTGAACGATATCCGCGCCGACGTGTCGTACTACTGGCGCAACAAGATCGGGGCGACCGTCCAGCTGTTCGACACCACCGGCTCGGCCGACGAGCTCCTGATGGCCGACAACCGCACCTTCAAGCCCAACTCCGACGGCCTGATGCTGCAGCTCGACGGGACCCCGTGGGGCGACGGCAAGGGGCCGCTGGGACAGCGCTTCAACATGCGGGTGGGCGTCCAATACACGCTCTACGGCAAGTTCAACGGCGCACACAGCAACTACGACGGCGCGGGCGCCAATGCGTCCGGCAACGACACCCTGAGGGTTTTCACATGGCTCGCTTTCTGAACCCCGTCCCCTTCGCCCTCGCGGCCGTCCTGGCCGCGGGGGCGGCCCTCGCCGCCACCCCGGCGGCGGCGGCCAACCCCGCCCACGGCCGGATCGTGTTCTCGCAGATGTGCTCGGTCTGCCACTCCAACACCCGGGGCGGCCCGGTGCTCATCGGACCGCCGCTGTTCGGGGTGGTGGGACGCAAGGCCGGCTCGGTCCCAGGCTATTCCTATTCGCCCGCGATGAAGAGCTCGGGCGTGACCTGGACCCCCGACAAGCTGCACACCTACCTGCAGGGGCCGGCGAAGATGATCCCGGGCGTGCGCATGCCGTTCGGCGGCATCCATGACCCGTCCCAGCTCGACGACCTCGTCGCCTATCTCGCCACGCTGAAGTAGGAGCCCACCATGCTTCAAGTCACCAGGGCGAAGTTCGCCGGCCTGACCCTCGTGGCGGCCGCCTGGGCCGCTTCGGCGGCCCTCGCCCACGCCCAGGCCGCCGCGGAACATCCCATCCCGCAGTCCCAGCAGGTGGAGCACGCCGAGACCCTCGAACGGCTCGGCGTTCTCACCCACCATCCCGGCGCCGTCGGCGTCGAGGCCCGCAAGGCGGTGGCCCTGTTCCGCAGGCACTACGCCCGCGAAGAGGCCTACATCCTGCCGCCGCTCACGCTGCTGCCGCAGCTGGCCGACGGCAAGGTGACGCCCGACATGGCCTGGGCGATGGCCATGTGCGACCGGGTCAAGGCCGACCAGGCGGAGATCTTCCAGGAGCACACGGAAGTCACCGACGCGGCCAACGCCCTCTACGCCGCGGGCCTCGCCGCTCACGACAAGGAGGCGACCGAGTTCGCGAAGGCGGCCGTCACCGACTCCATGAACGACATGGAGCTGCTCGAGCCGACCGTGATGCTTATCGGCGAGCACCTGCACATGGTGCTGGACGCGCGGCGTTGACCGCGGGCCCGACCGATGGAGATCACCTTCCGCGACGCGATGACCGTGATGCACGGCATGGGGTTCGGCGCGCTTTTCATGCTCGCCTTCTCCGGCGCCATCGCCATCATCTACGCCTCGGCCACGGGCGCGCCGCCTGACGCGCCCGTGCGCGGCCGGACCCTGTTCCGACTGTACCTGCTCAGCATGGCCGGCCTGTCCTGGCTGACGGTGCTGAGCGGCTCTTACCTGATCTATCCGTGGTACCGCGCGACGCCGCCGGCCGGCGCGACCGATCTGGCGGCCTATCCCCAGCACCTGCTGCTCTCCAACCCGATGACCGCCGGCTGGCACGAGCTGGGCATGGAGTGGAAGGAGCACATCGCCTGGTTCACGCCGATCGCCATGACCATGGTGGCCTACATCTTCATCGCCTACGGCCCGCAGCTGGCCCGCCGGCGCGACCTGCGCCGAGCCGCGCTGGGCTTCACGGCCGTCGCCTTCCTCGCCACCGCCGTGGCCGGGACCTTCGGCGCCTTCCTCAACAAGGAGGCGCCGGTGCACGGCGGGCCCGAGATCGTTCTGCTGAGGGGTCGCTGACCATGGCCAGGCCAAAGTCCATTTCCCGGGTCCGCCCAGTCGCCGAAGCCGCTCCGGCGCTGCCGAACGGCCCGGGCGCGGCGGCGATCCTCGCCGCGGGCGTGGGCTCGCTGGCGCTGGGGCTCTTCGCGCTGGCCGGCGACGCCTGGCCCGCCCTGGGGAACGCGCTGAGCGTCTGGCCGCCGACGGGGCCGCTCTCCGGCGTCACCGCCGCGGCGGTCGTCGTGTGGCTGGTCGCCTGGGCCGCCCTCGGCCGGATCTGGGCGCGGCGCGAGGTGAACCTGCGCGCGGTCAACCTCGCCGCCTTCGCCATGCTGGCCGCCGGCCTGCTGCTCACCTTCCCGCCCATCATGGACCTGCTGGAAGGCCGCTGAACCGGCGCGCCGCCCAGCTTGCCTCGAGCCGCTCGCGCGCGCCGCCGAGGCGCATCATGGCCTCCACGTTCCAGTGGTTGAGGTCGAGCTCCACGCAGGCCTCGGCGAGCCCGACGGGCAGGCCCGAGGGCTTGCGCGACCAGGGCGGAAGCTGCGTCAGCCGGTCGGAATCGTCGGGCCGCGACGGCGCGCAGGCGACGTTCAGCCAAAACGCCGACACCTCGCCCTTCGGCGCGCGGCCGAACGGCCAGCCCACGGGATCCAGGGTGATCAGATTGTGCACCGTGACGCCCGCCCGCTCCGCTCGGACGGCGAGCTGGAAGGCGTCGAGCGCCCCCCAGCTGTGGCCGACGATGTTGAGCGGGACGCGCGGGCCCTGGCGCCTGAGACGACGGATCAGCCGCCCAACGCGACCGTTGGCCGAATAGAGCGCCGGCCGTCCCGTCTCGGCCGCATAGCCCGCGGCGTACGCACGGACGACGCCGAGACCGAGCCACGCCAGGTCGTCGCCGCCGCCGCCGATGAAGATGTCGAGACCCGTGGCCGCCACGCGGACGGAAATGCGCGAAGCGGCCCCTGTGTCGCAAGACGCGACCCCGCCGGCGTCGGCGGGGGGGGCCTCACCGTGCGCTGAGGACGATCACGCCGGAGTCGGCGAACGTCCGGTGGCTCACGATGACGTCGAACTGGCGCATGGCCTTGTAGAAGGCGGCATCGCTGCACCAGTCTTCGTCGGTGAAGCTGATGTCACGGTTGGTCACGGCGTTGCGGCAGACGAGCCGCGCCGCGGAATGGACCTGCGGCCGCACCGTGCTGTAGCTCAGGCCGGTGACATCCAGGCGGACGCTCTCCGGCGCGCCGGGGGTCACGGACAACGGCGTGACCTGCGGCTGGGCGAAAACGGGCACGGTGAAGGACATGGTCGCCAGCGCGGCGAGCATGGGGAGAATGCGGCTCTTGGGCTTGCTCATGGGCCCCTCCTTTGGAACGCCTCCAGCCTAGCCCAGGCTCGCAAAACGACGTTTGCCGAGCATCAAGCGGAGGCTTGATCCGGGGTCGATCGCGCGACGACCTCTGTCAGTCGGAGACGGGCCGCAGGCGCGGCGCCGCGGGCAGGTTCGCCCCCGCCCTCAGCTCCCTGGCGAGGGCTGCGATCATCGCCAGGAAGGTCACCGCCCAGGCCGCCAGCGCCACCCAGACCATGGCGTCGGCGATGCGGCGCAGCGGCGCGAACTCGGCCGCCAGCGAGAGCCTGAGGCTCGCCAGGGCGTACATGCCGAGCGGGAAGACCAGGCTCCAGAGCATGGGCGTGTAGCGCAGCGGGGCGCGGCGGACGGCGTGCTTCCAGAGGCCGAACAGCACCAACAGCGGGATCCACCACGTCGCCCAGCCCCACATGGCGAGCGTCACGCCTTCGATGAACGGGCGCATGGAGACCAGGAAGGCGACCGGGTTGGGGGTCAGGACCAGCATCGAGCCGGCGTTGGTGCTGATGGCGGCGGCCCCCATGACGACCCAGAGC
Source organism: Alphaproteobacteria bacterium (assembly GCA_028869395.1). GTDB lineage: Bacteria > Pseudomonadota > Alphaproteobacteria > Caulobacterales > Caulobacteraceae > Phenylobacterium. The sequence continues at coordinate 4,129 of JAGWSE010000155.1, forward strand.
AGGGGCGTCAGGTCCTCCTCCGTCACGTCGAAGAAGAAGATCCGGTAGGCGAACAGGGTGACGAAGATCCCGTAGAGCCCCAGCCCCACGGCCCACAGCATGTGGATCAGCACGAAAATCGACGGCGCCAGCGCGCCCTGCCCCTGGGCCAGGCCGCTGCCCAGGATCACCAGGGACTCGGTGCCGACGATGGCGATCAGCCAGCCGCCGTGCACCACCTGGGCGCCGCGGGCGGTGTTGAGGAAGGTGAGCACCGCGAAGCTGAAGTAGATCAGGGCGACCCAGGCCACGAGCGCGAACAGCCACAGGCCCAGCGCCGCACGGCCGAAGCCCCTGAGGTTGAGCCCCACGCCCAGCACGTCGCTCGCCGCCACGATCGTGAAGAAGGCGAACACCATCCGCGGGTTGGTGAGGTCCTCCCACAGCGCCCGCGGGAAGCGGACGGCGCGCAGCAGGGTGGCGGCCAGCAGCCAGGGATAGGCCGCGGCGTTCACGGCGAAGAGGTCGTCCGACAGGCCGCGATGACCCTGGAACCAGAGCGTGTTGGAGATGATGCCCGTCGCCATCACCAGGGCGAAGTAGCCCGGGAAGAGACGCGCCACCTGCCGGTCGAGCCAAGCGATCATTGCGACTTCCCGGGACGAGCCCGGCCACGCTGCCGCAAACCCACGGGGGCGGCCTTGATGCGCGTCAATCGGCGGCGCGACGTCCGTGGCCCCGGCGCGACAGCGCGGTTTGATCTTCGGCAATTCGCCACGGCCGCGCGGGCGCTAGGATGAGAGGATGTCCGAATCCCCCCTTCTCGAAACCCTCGTCCTCGAGCCGAAGGCGCGCCGCAAGAGCGGCGTCGACCCGAGCCTGCCGTTCTATCCGCTGTCCATCGCGGTCCTCACCATCTCCGACACGCGCGACGCCGCGACCGACACCTCCGGCGCGCTGCTCGCCGATCGGCTGACCGGGGCCGGGCATACGCTGGCCGAGAAGGTGATCGTCCGCGACGACATCGAGGCGATCCGCGCCCAGGTGAACCTCTGGGTCGCCGATCCGCGGGTGGACGTGATCGTCACCACCGGCGGCACCGGCTTCTCGCCGCGCGACGTCACCCCGGAAGCCGTGCGGCCGATGCTGCGGCGGGAGATGGAAGGCTTCGCGGTGGTGTTCCACCAGGCAAGCCAGGGGACGGTGGGCGTCTCGACGCTGCAGTCGCGCGCGCTGGCGGGCCAGATCGAGGAGACCTTCATCTTCTGCGTCCCCGGCTCGACCGGCGCCTGCCGCGACGCCTGGGACCTGGTGCTGGCGAACGAGTTCGACAGCCGCTTCCGGCCCTGCTCGCTGGTCGGCCAGATTCCCCGCTACCGCGGCGTCTGCGCATGAAGACGGCGGCGGACCCGAAGGTCCGCCGCCGCCGCGGCGTCCACGCCCTGGTTGCCAGAGGAGCCGGTCGAGACCTCGCTTTCACGCCGGCTCGCCATCGCGTGGTCGTCATTCCAGGAAGGGGGCGAAGAGCTCCTCGTTCTCAAGGCGCATGTGCGCCGTCAGGTCGTCGTCGAGCTTGCGGCACGCCTCCGCCAGGGCGCGCCAGCTGCGGCAGGCGCCCTCGGGCGCGGTGTGGTTCCGGGTAAGGATCCGGAGCCGGGCGAGCTGGGCCTCCTGGTCGCGGTGCTCGACCATCATCCGGACGATCGGGAACCGCACCACTGAACAGCCGCCCTGCAGGATGGTGGGGAAGAGCATCTTCTCCTCGCGCTGCTGATGCGCCTCCAGTTCGTCGAACATCGTGGCCAGATGGTCGGCCAGTCCGCGGGGACAGTCGTCATGCTCGGCGAGGACCGCTTCCACCTTGCGGGCGAGGCGGATCGCCTCCGGGAACTCCGTCCGGTGGACGTCGTGATAACGCTCGAGGATGTGGCGGATCAGCGGCTCGAGGCCTGTCGGCGGCTCGGGCCCCTGCAGCGCGGCGGGGCCGAAGTCGCCCATCAGCGCCCATGATTCCAGCATGCGAGGTCTCCTTGGGACGGACAGTGGCGCCGCGGGGCGCGGCTCGCCTTGCGCCGGCGAGGCGCGGGCCTTGATGTTCGGCAAGCCGCGCCTTGACGCCCTCGATGCCGCCCGGCGCGGGAATCGCCGAGCCTGACCCTCCGCTGGAGGAGAGTTCGGCCATGGCCTTCGACAACCCGCTCGCCGGAGAGATCTGGGCGTCCAAGTACCGCTTCCACACACCGGACGGCGGCGGCGACGCATGCGTCGAGGAGACGTGGGCCCGGGTGGCCGGCGCGCTCGCCGAGGCCGAACCGCCGGCCCTGCGCGCGCCCATGCGCGAGCGGTTCCTCGAGGCCCTGACCGACTTCCGATTCATCCCGGCCGGGCGGATCCTGGCCGGCGCCGGGGCCGGTCGGAACGTGACGCTCTTCAACTGCTTCGTCATGGGCGAGATCCCCGACGACCTGCCCGGCATCTTCGCCCAGGTGCGCGAGGCGGCCGTCACCCTGCAACAGGGCGGCGGCGTGGGCATGGACTTCTCCGCCATCCGGCCGGCGGGGTGGCCGGTGAAGGGCGTCGGCGCGGACGCCTCCGGCCCGCTGAGCTTCATGGACGTGTGGGATTCCATGTGCCGGACCATCATGTCGGCCGGCCAGCGGCGCGGGGCGATGATGGGCTGCCTGCGCATCGACCACCCCGACATCGAGGCCTTCATCGACGCCAAGCGCGAGCCCGGCCGGTTCCGCAACTTCAACCTCTCTGTCCTGGTCAGCGACGCCTTCATGGCCGCGCTGTCGGCGGACGAGGCCTGGCCGCTGGACTTCGAGGGCCAGGTGGTCCGCACCGTTCGCGCGGCGGACCTGTGGCGGCGGCTGATGCAGGCCACCTACGACGCGGCGGAGCCCGGCGTGATCTTCATCGACCGGGTCAACGCGCAGAACAATCTCGCCTATTGCGAAACCATCCTGGCCAGCAATCCCTGCGGCGAGCAGATGCTGCCGCCCTACGGCGCCTGCCTGCTGGGCTCGATCAACCTGGCGCGGCTCGTGGAGGCGCGGTTCGAGCCCGAGGCGCGGCTCAGGGAGGACGAGCTCGCCGAGCTCACCCGCACCGCGGTGCGCATGCTGGACAACGTGATCGAGATCTCCCGCTTCCCCTTGGAAGCGCAGGCGAGCGAGGCGCGGGCGAAGCGGCGGATCGGGCTGGGCGTCACCGGTCTCGCCGATGCGCTGATCTTCTGCGGCGCGCCCTATGCGGGCGAACGGGCCGTGGCGCTGACCCGGAGATGGCTCGGCATGATCAAGCGCGAGGCCTACCGC
>JAGWSE010000156.1 GCA_028869395.1 Alphaproteobacteria bacterium
GCGACCAGGCGCGCCGCGGTCAGCGCCGGCGCGGCTCCGTGCGCCGCTTCCAGCGCGTCGATCTCCGTCAGCAGCCGGTTCAGCCCACCCGCATCGCGGACCACGCCAGCGTCGCGGCTCATGGCCTTGCGCAGCCGCTGCAGGGCGTCGCCCGGCAGGTTGGGCGCGGGCTTCGCAGGGAGGGGCGCCGTCGTCGCATCCGCGTCCGCCGCGGCCGCGCGGCCGGCGCGGGTCCCGAACACGGCGGCCTCCAGCAGGGAGTTCGAGGCGAGACGGTTCGCGCCGTGCACGCCGGTGGAGGCGCACTCGCCCGCCGCGTACAGGCCCGCGAGCGTCGTCGCCCCGCGCTCGTCGGTGACGATCCCGCCCATGTGGTAGTGGCAGGCCGGCGCGACCGGGATTGGCGCGCGACGCGGATCGACCCCGCCAGACAGGCAGGCGGCGAAGACGCCCGGGAATTCGTGGGGGAACGCCTCGCCCACGGCCGCTCGCGCATCGAGGAACGCGCCGCGGCCGGCTTCGCGCTCGGCGTGGATGGCGCGGGCCACCACGTCTCGCGGAGCGAGCTCGGCGTCGGGATGATAGCGGGCCATGAACCGCTCGCCGTCCGCGTTGACCAACACCGCGCCTTCGCCGCGCAGGGCCTCCGTGGCCAGCGGGGCGGGATCGCGGGCGATGTCGATGGCGGTGGGGTGGAACTGCACGAACTCCGGGTCGGCGATCAGTGCGCCCGCCCGTGCGGCGAGCGCCAGGCCTTCGCCGGTCAGCTCCGCCGGCGTGGTCGTGACGGCGTAGAGTCCGCCCACGCCGCCAGTCGCCAGCACCACCGCGGACGCAGTGATTTCCACCACCTGGCCGTCGCGCTCGACCAGCACGCCGCGCACGCGGCCGTTGACGTCCTGCAGCAGGCCACACAGCCGATGCCCCGGCTTGACCTGGACATGACGCGCGGCCATCGCCGCGATGCCCACGGCCTCCATGATGGCCCGGCCGGCCTGGTCGCCCTTCACGCGGGCCACCCGCGGCCGGGAGTGGGCGGCCTCGAGGCTCTGGGCGAAGCCGCCGTCATCGCGGCGATCGAATGGCGCGCCCAGTTCGGCGAGCGTGCGCACGGCGGCGGGCCCTTCCTCCGCGAGCAACCGCGCAATGGCCGGGTCGACCAGACCGGCGCCGGCCGCAACGGTGTCCGCGGCATGCAGCTCCGGCGCATCGTCGGCCGACAGCGCAGCCGCCATGCCGCCCTGCGCCCAGGCCGACGAGCAGCCATGGTTCAGGGGTGCGCCGCAGAGCAGCAGCACCTTCCTGGGCGCGGCCGCGAGGGCTGCGGAGAGCCCCGCCAGTCCTGCGCCCACGACGATCACCCCGTCGTGGCGGATGCGGGCCATCAGATCAGCTCCACGTCGACGTGGTGGCGCGCCTTGACCAGGTCGTAGCGGGCGGGCTTCGTCGGCGGCGGCAGATCGACCATCCGCTGGACCGCCAGGCGCGCGCGCTCGGCGACGGCCGGATCCACGCTCACCTCGTGCCGGCCGTGCAGCAGCGCCTCGTAGATGTTCTCCAGGCTGATCCGCTTCATGTGCGGGCAAAGATTGCAGGGGCGGACGAACTCCGTCTCGTGCGCGTCGGCGGCCACGTTGTCGGCCATCGAGCACTCGGTGATCAGCACCACCCGCTTCGGCCTGTTCTTCAGGACGTAGTCGTTCATCGCCGCGGTCGAACCGGCGAAGTCTGAGACTTCCAGGACCTCGGCCGGACACTCCGGATGCGCCAGCACTTCCGCGCCCGGATAGGCGTCCTTCAGCTCCAGGATGTCGGCGGCGGTGAAGCGCTCGTGCACCTCGCAGCGGCCCTTCCAGGCGATGATCCCGACCTCGGTCTGGCGGGCCACGTTGCGGGCCAGGTACTCGTCGGGGATCAGGATGACGCGGTCGACGCCCCACAGGCGGGCGGCCTCCTCCACCACCTGCACCGCGTTGGCGCTGGTGCAGCAGATGTCCGTCTCGGCCTTCACCTCGGCCGTCGTGTTCACATAGGTGACCACAGGCAGGCCGGGATAGCGCTGCTTGATCAGCCGCACGTCGGCCCCGGTGATCGAGCTCGCCAGCGAGCATCCGGCCCTGAGGTCCGGGATCAGGACGATCTTCTCAGGCGAGAGCACCTTCGAGGTCTCGGCCATGAAGTGCACGCCGGCCTGCACGATGACTTTCGCGTCCGACTTCGCGGCCTCCTTCGCGAGGCCCAGGCTGTCGCCCACGTAGTCGCCGACCCCGTGGAAGATTTCCGGCGTCATGTAGTTGTGGGCCAGGATGACCGCGTTCTTCTCGGCCTTGAGCGCGTTGATGGCCGCGATCAGGGGCGCGTGCGTGCGCCATTCCAGCGGCGTGACGCGGCGTTTGACCTTTTCCCAGATCGGCCGCACGGCGGTCTCGATCTCGGGCGTTAGGGCGA
>JAGWSE010000157.1 GCA_028869395.1 Alphaproteobacteria bacterium
ATGCAGCCCACATTGCCGGCCGCCACGACACCGGCGCCCGTGCGCGCGATATTGGCCGCCTTGCGGTCGCGCAGCCGGGTCGCGAGGTCTGGCTGCAGGACGTTGTAGACGCCCGCCGAGCCGCAACAGAGGTGGCCCTCCGGGACCTCGCGCACCTCGAACCCCGCCTGCGCCAGCAGCCTCGCGGGCGCGGCCTTCACCTTCTGCCCGTGCTGCAGCGAACAGGGGGCGTGGTAGGCGACCGCGAGGGCCTGGGGGTTGGAGATCGCCGGCAGGCCGACCTCGGCCAGGAACTCGAGGACGTCGCGCGCCTTGGCCGCCGCGGACGCGCCCGCCTCGCCCAGCAGGTGGCCGTAGCCCTTGAGCGTCGTCCCGCAGCCCGCGGCGGTGGTGACGATGGCGTCGACCTCGCCCGAGCGCGCCCAGGCCTGCAGGTTGCGGGCGGCCATCACACCGGCTTCCGCCGCGCGGCCGAGATGCTCCGACAGCGCGCCGCAGCAGCCTTCCCCTGGCGCGAGCACCACATCGAAGCCGGCGCGGGCCAGGACACGGATCGCGGCCTCGCGGACCTGGGGGGCCATGGCGGGCTCGACGCAGCCCTGCAGCAGGATCACGCGTCCGCGGCGCGCCTCCACAGCCGGATAGACGCCGGCGCCGCGCGGCGCCTTTCGGGCTGGGGGAACCAGACGCAGCAGCGCCGCCACCGGAGCGAGCCCGAGCCGCCGCAACCATGGTTCGAAGCCCTGCGTGGCGCGACCCAGCGCGAGGCTCAGCCGCAACCGGGCGGGATGGGTCAGCACCTGCGGGATGGCCCAGCGGAGCAGCCGTTCGCGCCACGGACGCCGGTAGTTGGCCTCGACGTAGGCCCGCGCGTGGTCGATCAGCTGGGCGTAGTCGACGCCGGACGGACAGGTCGTGGTGCAGGCCAGGCACGAGAGGCAGCGATCGATGTGGGCCACGGTGTCGGGGGCCGGCGCGCCGCCCTTCTCCAGCATGGCGCGGATCAGCTCGATGCGTCCGCGCGGGCTGTCGCGTTCGTCGCCTAGCAGGACATAGGTCGGGCAGGTGGCGGTGCAGAAGCCGCAGTGCACGCACTTGCGGATGGCGGCCTCGCTGGCGACGTACTCGGGATCCGCGAGCTGCTCGGGCGCAAAGGCGGTGCGCATCAGGCCTCCAGCCGGCCGGGATTGAGGATCGAGTGGGGATCGAAGGCGGCCTTGATCCGGCCGCTGAGCGCCGCAAGCGGTCCCTGCAGCGGATCGAAGGCCGGAATGGCGGCTTCGCCCCGGTAGAGCGTCGCATGGCCGCCGACGGCCCGGGCCGCGGCGCGCACCGTCGCGCCGTCCTCCGCCAGGGCCCAGACCAGACCGCCGCCCCAGTCATAGATCGCTTCGGCGGCGACCTCCGCCATGCGCCAGCCGGCGGCGGGCGGCACGGAGGCCCGCCAGAGCGGGCGCGGGTCTCGCCAGAAGGCCTCCACCTCGCGCACCTGGGTCCAGAACTGGCGCGAGTGGGCGCCGTCGAGGGCCTGGGCGTGGCCGAACGGCTTCAGCGCTGCGGCGAGGCTGTCGGCGCGGGCCTTCACCGAGGCGGCGAAACCTTCCAGCCTGAGCGCCGTGACCGGCATCTCGGCCTTGAGCGGCCCGCGCGCCGCCGCGGCGGCCGGCAGGTGGGCGGCGCCGGAAACCTCGAGCGGCGCATTGAGCGCGGCCGCCATGGCTTCCACCGCGCGGCGTTCGTCCAGCCCGAAGACCAGGAGCGTGGTCTCCATCCGCGGCTTCGGCAGCACCTTGATGGTGACCTCGGTCATCACCGCCAGCGTGCCCCACGATCCCGCCATCAGCTTGGAAAGGTCGTAGCCGGTCACGTTCTTCACCACCTTGCCGCCGGCCTTGAACACCTCGCCGCGTCCGTTGACGGCGGAGAAGCCCAGCAGGTGATCGCGCGCGGCGCCGGCGCGGACGCGGCGGGGGCCGGACAGATTGGCCGCCAGCACGCCGCCGAGCGTCGGCTCGCCCCGGGCGCCCAGCAGCTTCGCGAGGCGCGGCGGCTCGAACGGCAGCATCTGGCCTTCCGAGGCGACCAGCTTCTCGAGATCCTTCAGCCGCGCGCCGGGGCGGGCGGTAAGCACCAGCTCCTCCGGGGCGTAGTCGAGGACGGCGTCGAGGCCCGTTAGGCTCAGCGTCGCCTCCGCCCCGGCGGTGCGGCCCACGCCGCGCTTGGTCCCGCCGCCGACGATCTCGAGCGGCCGCCCGGCGCCGGCTGCGGCCGCTACGACCTCGCGCACCTCCTCGGGCGAGGCGGCCTGGATCGTGTGCTCGGCCACGTCCAGCATCAGAACCTCGGGAGGTCGGGGAAGGCGATCTTCCCGGCATGGACGTGCATGCGGCCGAGCTCGGCGCAGCGGTGCAGGCTCGGAAAGACCTTGCCGGGATTGAGCAGCAGCTCGGGATCGAAGGCGCACTTCACCCGCTGCTGGCAGGCGAGGTCCGTCGCGTCGAACATCTCGCCCATCAGGTCGCGCTTCTCCACGCCCACGCCGTGCTCGCCCGTGAGCACGCCGCCCACGGCGACGCAGAGCTTGAGGATCTCGGCGCCGAATTCCTCCGCCTTCTCCAACTCGCCCGCATTGTCGGCGTCATAGAGGATCAGCGGGTGCAGATTACCGTCGCCGGCGTGGAAGACGTTGGCGACCCCAAGCCCGTAGTCGCGCGCCATCTCGTAGATGCGGGTCAGCACGTGCGGCAGCTGGCGACGCGGGATGGTGCCGTCCATGCAGTAGTAGTCGGGCGCGATGCGGCCCACCGCCGGGAAGGCCGCCTTGCGGCCAGCCCAGAAGGCGAGCCGCTCAGCCTCGTCCTGCGAGACCCGGATGAAGTCGGCGCCGCGCGCCTTGGCGAGCGCCCGGACGTGGCCGGCGAGCTCGGCGCACTCGGCCTCCGGCCCGTCCAGCTCGACGATCAGCAGGGCCTCGGCCTGGGTGGGATAGCCGGCGTGCACGAACGCCTCCGCCGCCTGGATCGCCGGCTTGTCCATCATCTCGAGCCCGGCGGGGATCACGCCGGCCGCGATGATGTCGCCCACGGTCGCACCGGCCGCCTCGACGGAAGGAAAGCCCAGCAGCAGCGCGCGGGCGGTCTCGGGCGTCGGCAGTATGCGGACGGTCACTTCCGTGACGACGCCGAGAAGCCCTTCCGAGCCGGTGACGAGGCCCAGCAGGTCGTAGCCTGCCGCGTCGTAGGCGCGGCTGCCCAGACGGATCACCTCGCCCGCCATGGTCACGATCTCGACGCCCAGCAGGTTGTTGGTGGTGAGCCCGTACTTGAGGCAGTGCACCCCGCCGGAATTCTCGGCCACGTTGCCGCCGATGGTGCAGGCGATCTGGCTGGAGGGATCGGGCGCGTAATAGAAGCCGTCGGCCTGCACGGCCTGGCTGATCGCCAGGTTGGTGACGCCGGGCTGCACCACCGCGCACCGGTTGGCGTAGTCGATCTCCAGGATGCGGTTGAACTTGGCCATCCCGAGCACCACGCCGTCGGTCAGCGGCAACGCGCCCCCGGAGAGCGAGGTGCCCGCTCCGCGCGGCACGACCTTGACCCCGTTCGCCTGGCACCAGGCCAGCACCCGGGCCACCTGGTCGGTGGTCTCGGGCAGGACCACGGCGAGCGGCGTCTGGCGATAGGCGGACAGCCCGTCGGATTCGTAGGGCACGAGGGCGGCGGGGTCGCCGATGACGCCCTCGCCCGCCACGATGCGCTTGAGCGCGCGAACGATCTCGGCCTTGCGGGCGACGAGGTCCGGCTCTGGCGCGGGCATCTTCACGGGCCCTCAGTAACCCGGTTCGCACACCCGGCTCCAGCGCTTCCCTGCCGCCGCGACAAGAGCGCAAGCTCGCTCGCGAGCTGGAGGACGCACAATGGACATCCTGCTGACCGACGACCCGGCGCCGCACGTCAGGCGCCTCACTCTCAACCGGCCGGAGAAGCGCAATGCGCTCTCCAACGAGCTCCGCGGCCGCGTGTTCGAAGCGCTGGAGGCCGCCGACCGGGATCCGGAGGTGCGCGTCACGATCCTGCGGGGCGCGGGCTCCTGCTTCTCGGCCGGGTACGACCTCGGCGGCGGCGCGGCGCAGCCGCTGCCCTTCCATACCGCCGCCGGCGCAGGACAATGGGCGAGGCATGTCGTCGAAGGCTGCTTTCGCATCTGGGACCTCGCCAAGCCGGTGATCGCGCAGGTGCACGGCTGGTGCCTGGCGGGCGGCTCGGAGCTCGCGACCGCCTGCGACCTGGTCTACGTCGCCGAGGACGCGCAGATCGGCTATCCGCCGGTCCGGATGATGAGTCCGCCGGACAACCAGTTCCACGCCTGGCTGTGCGGTCTGCGCCCCGCCATGGAGATGATGCTGACCGGCGACGCCATGAACGGTATCGAGGCGGTGCGCGTGGGCTTCGCCAACCGGGCGTTCCCGGCGGAGCGGCTGGAGGCGGAAGTGCTGGCCATGGCCGAGCGGGTCGCCAAGATCCCCACCGACGTGCAACAGATGAACAAGCGCTCCGTCCACCGGGCGATGGAGATCATGGGCCTGCGCGCGGCGATCCGGGCGGGCACGGAGATCCAGGCCCTGGCGCTCACCACGCCCTCGTCGCGGGAGACCTTCGCCCGCTTCCGCGAGGGCGTCACCCGGGCGCTGGACGCCCGCGACGCGGAGTTCGGCGACTACCGCACCAAGGGCTAGGCCTGGATGGCCTCGATCACCGCGGCGAGACCGCGGGCGACCGCCTCCAGCAGATCGGGGGAGGTCGCGTCCGGACGGTCGCGCCGGGTGTGGTGCAGCGGGTGGACGCCCAGGATGCCGACGAGCGGCTTGTAGCCCATGCGCTGGTAGGCGGCGATCTCGCCGCCCGCAGGCTCCACGTCGATGTCGCGCGGAGTCTGATAGCTGGGCTGGCCGGCAAAGGCCGCGCGGGCGACAGGCACGAGGCCGCTGCTGACGGCCAGCATTCGCCCGGGCTGAGGCTGGTCCAGCCGCACGATCCGACCGCCGTCCAGCGCGAAGTCGTAGGAGGCGACGTTGGCGCCGATGTGCACCCAGCCGCGCGCCTCGGCGGGCCGCGGCGCCAGCGTCTCGGCGAACAGATGGCCGCCGTAGCCATCGAACTCGTGGGCGGAGGCCCCCAGGAAGATGATGTTGAGGTCGTTTCGGGCCGCCAAGCGCCGGGCGAGCCCCAGCCAGATGGCGACGCCCGAGCCGCGCTCACCCGCGCAGCCGAACCAGCCGCTGATCGGCGTGGACAGCATCAGCGGCCGTCCGGAGCCGGGGCGGCGGGCGACCAGGTTGTTGCTCGCGCCCTGCCGCATGGCGCCCGCGAGGCTGAGACGGGCGGTTTTCCGCGCCTGGGCCGCCGCCATGAGCGCCGGGCCCTCGCGCGAAGCGACGCCCAGCACGGGCACGGACCAGGGTTCCGCCTCGGGCAGGGCGTTGTAGGCCACGAACTCGCCGAGCGGGTTCTCGGTGATGGCGACCACGCCCGCGGCGCCGGCGGCGATCGCGGCCGCGACCGGCTTGCGCCAGACTTCGGAGGCGTGCAGCGGCGCGCCCGTGCCGAAGGGGAAGCTCAGAACGGCGACGGCGCCCGGCCGCGACTCGGTCGAAAGCGGGCCCTCGGCCTCGCCCGCCCGCGGAGTCCAGAGCGGGAATGCTTCGATCGCGGGGCCGTCAACCTTCACCTGCGCCGAGCGGACGTCGAAAACGGGACAGGCGAACTCGTGGGCGTCCACGCGATAACCGGCCGCCTCGAGCTGGCCGGCTATCCAGGCCGTGGCGGCGAGCTCACCGGGCGTGCCCGCGCGATGGTCCCCGAAGCCGGCGTAGGCTTCGACGTCCGCATAAAGAGCCGCACCGTTCAGGGGATCCGTCACGTGCTCGTCCATGACCACGCCTCCGTCACCGACCCCGGAAATCCGGCGCCCGCTTCTCGTTGAAGCTCGCCACCCCCTCGCGCCGGTCGGCCGTCTTGAAGAGGCGGTTGTAGTGGGCGAGCTCCAGCTCCATCGCCGCGGCGAGGTCGAGATGATAGCCCTCGTGGACCACGTGCTTCAGGGCCTTCACCGACAGCGGCGCGGCGCCGGCGATGCGCCGGGCGGTCTCAAGGGCGGCGGAAAGCAGCTCGGCGGCGGGCGCGACGCGGTTCACCAGGCCGATTTCGAGCGCCTCCTGGGCCGACAGCGGGCGGCCGCTGACCAGCATCTCGATCGCCCGCCGTTCGCCCACGGAGCGGGCGAGGAGCTGCGTGCCGCCGAGCCCCGGCATGATGCCGAGCCCCACTTCCGGCAGACCGAAGCGGGCGGTGTCGGCGGCGTATGCGAAGTCGCAGGCCAGGGTCATCTCGCAGCCCCCGCCCATGGCCGCGCCGTTGACGGCCGCGATGATCGGGACCTCGACGGCGAGCTGGGCGCGGATCATCGCCTCGAAGACCTTGTGTTGCTCGGCCCAGGCCTCGTCGGTCATGCCGTTGCGTTCCTTGAGGTCCGCGCCGGCCTGGAAGTGGCGGCCCTCGCCCGTCAGCACCACGCAGCGCACGTCGGCGCTGGCCTTCAGCGCCGTCCAGGCCTCCAGCAGCTCGAGTCCCATCTGGGTGGAGAGCGCATTGGCCACTTCGGGACGATTGAAGGCGACGAGCGCCACGCCGGGCGCGGCTTGTTCAATCTTGATCGTCTCGGGCACGTCCGCGCCTCCCTCTTCAGGCGTCCCCGCTCAACACGCTCCCGCGACCCGGCGCAACCCCTCATCCACCCACCATCGCGGCCCACCTTCTCGGGTGGCGGGAGAAGGACCATGATGGCCGAGGGACAGAGGAGGCGGCCATGGCGGAGCCGAGCTACGTCAGCGGGACCAGCGACAAGCCGCTGATCGGGCGCACGATCGGCGCCGAGTTCGACCGTGTCTGCGCGGCGCATCGCGACGCGCTGGCTCTGATCGTGCATCACCAGGGAATCCGCTGGACCTACGCAGAACTGCAGGAGCGTGTGGAGTCGCTGGCGGCCGGCCTGCTGGCGCTGGGGCTGCAGCCCGGAGATCGCATCGGCATCTGGGCGCCGAACTGCGCGGAGTGGGCGGTGACCCAGTTCGCGACCGCCAAGGCGGGGCTGATCCTGGTGAACATCA
>JAGWSE010000158.1 GCA_028869395.1 Alphaproteobacteria bacterium
GAAGGGGATCACCTTGAAGCCCGGCCCGAATGGCCCGAAGCCGTGGCGTGCAGAGGGATCGGTGGAGAAACCGACGATCGACAGCGTGCGGCCGTGAAAATTTTCGGAACAGACGATGATCTCGGCCATGCCCTCCGGCACGCCCTTGACCTGATAGCCCCACTTGCGCGCCACCTTCAGCGCCGTCTCCACCGCCTCGGCGCCGGAGTTCATCGGCAGCACCTTGTGGCTGTTGGTCAGCGCGCAGAGCTCCTCGTAGAAGGCCGCCAGCTGGTCGTTGCGGAAAGCCCGCGAGGTCAGGGTCAGCCGCTTGGCCTGCTCGACCATGGCGGCCAGGATCTTCGGGTGGCAGTGACCCTGGTTGACGGCCGAATAGGCCGACAGGCAGTCCAGGTAGCGGTTGCCCTCCACGTCCCAGACGTGGACCCCTTCGCCGCGGGTCAGCACCACGTCCAGCGGCTTGTAGTTCTTCGCCCCGTATTCCGACTCCAGGGCGATGTAGCTGGCGGTCAGCGAGCGCTCGAGCGCGATGTCGTTCATGGCGGGCTCCTTGGGTCTATTCCGCGGCGATCAGCTTGGGTTCGGGGCGGCTCGTCCGGTCCAGGCGCAGGGTCATGCAGTAGGCGGCGCCGCCGGACAGGATGAAGGGCGCGAGGTCGACCTCGCCCACAGCGTAGCCGCGGGCCTCCAGCTTGCGCGTCAGCGAGGCCGGCGCCTTGGCCATCACGATGCGCGAGCCGAGGTTCACGGCGTTGACGCAGAAGGCCTCGGCTTCCTCGCCGCTCGCCTCGATACGCGCCTCCGGCGCCAGCCGCTCGCGGATGGCGGCCAGCGCCTGTGGCGTGAACGCGTCGGGGTAGAAGAGCACCTCGCCGCCCGCCAGCGGGCAGAAGCAGGTGTCCAGGTGGTAGAACCGCTCGGAGGCGAGCTCGAGGCCAACGACCTCCTGGCCGAAGGTCTTCTCGATCACCCCCAGCGAAGCCTTGCTGGAGCGCGGGCCGTAGCCGGCCCAGAACAGCCGCCGCCCGGCGTCCCAGATGGCGTCGCCAGCGCCCTCCTGGAACACGCCTTCGGGGAAGTCGGCCACCTCGCGCACGATCCCGCGCCGCTTCAGGCGGCAGAACACCTCGCGGAACACCGGCTCCTCGCCCTGCCGCTCGGGGTGGCGGAAGCGGGCCATCAGCGCCGTGCCGTCGAGCACGATGGCGGCGTTGGCGGGAAACACCAGGTCGGGAAGGCCCTGCACCGCGCCGACCGTCTCCACCTGCGCGCCCAGGCCCTCCAGCGCCCGCCGCAGGGCCGCAGAGGCGGCCTTGGCCGCGGCGAGCCGCGCACCCGGATCGGTGCGCCAGGCGTCCGGCCGCATCCACGGATTGATCTGGTAGCAGACGTCGAAGAAGCCCGGATCGGTCATCAGGAACATCGGACGATCGGTCATGGGGGGCCTCCTCTGCGGTGAAACCAACGCCCGGAAGCATGACTCTCGGTCGCGCTAGCGAAAAGCGCTCAGGATGCTAGTATTTGTCTCCAATCCTGCCATTTCGGCAGCAGTCAGTGACGATATGATGGACGACCTCGACCGCAACCTGCTGGCCCTGCTCCGCAATGACGCCCGCATGCCCGCCGCATCCATCGCCAAGGCGCTGAAGGTCTCGCGCGGCACGGTGCAGAACCGCATCGCGCGCCTGCAGGTCGAGGGCGTGGTGCTGGGCTTCACGGTGCGCACCCGTCCCGAGCTGGAGGAGAGCCGCGTCCGCGCGGTGATGACCATCGCCATCGAGGGCGAGCGCTCCCGCGCCGTCGTCCAGGC
>JAGWSE010000159.1 GCA_028869395.1 Alphaproteobacteria bacterium
CCGAGCGCGACCTGGTGCGGCCGCTCAGGCCCGATCCCCGGCTGTGGCCCGGCGAGGGCGCCCAGGCCGCCGTGCAGACCCTCAAGACCCGCAAGGCCCGCGCATCATGAGCCGCGAGGTGTTCGAAGAGCTGCGGCTGAAGGGCTATCGCCCGCGCACGATGCTCGACGTCGGCGCCCACATCGGGACGTTCACCCAAGGCTTCCTGGAGAGCTTTCCGGACTGCCGGCCGACGCTGATCGAGCCCAACCCGTTCTGCCACGAGGCGCTGGAGCGGTTGCCTCACGAGCGGCATGCCGTGGCGGCCTCGTCGGAGGGCGGCAAGGCGACGCTGTTCCTGACCAAGGAGTGGCTGCAGTCGACGGGCAGCTCGCTCTATCGCGAAAACACCGCCTTCTTCCGCGACGAGGTGGTGATCGAGCACGAGGTGGAGAAGGTCAGGCTCGACGACCTGTTCCGCGGACGTCGCTTCGATTTCGTGAAGATCGACACGCAAGGCGCCGAGCTTGACGTCCTGATGGGGGGCGAGGCGCTGCTCAGGCAGGCCGACTACATCCTCGTCGAGGTCTCCCTGGTGGAGTTCAACGTGGGCGCGCCCCCGGCCGAGGCGGTGTTCGCGCAGCTGTCGCGCATGGGCTTCCGCCAGGCCGCGGTCACCGAGTTCCACCGGCTGCAGGGGGTCAACGATGGCGGCCTGCTGCAGATGGACTTCCTGTTCGAACGAGAGGTCCGACGGCCCAGCCAGAACCACCGCTACGGCGGCCTGAAGCAGCGCGGCGACGTGGCCGCCCATCTGGCCTCCCAGAGGCTGCGGTGCGCGGATTTCAGCGTGCTCGACGTGGGCGGCGGCGGCGCGTGGGCGGGCGAGCTTTCCGCCAGCTTCGACGCCCATCCGGTGAACGGCGCGGCGGCGCACTTTCAGGGCAGCCTGAGCGATCCCCGGGACTGGGAGCCGATCCTGAAGCACGTGGCGCGGCACGGGCGGTTCTCCTACTGCATCTGCGATCATGCGCTGTCGAACCTCGACCGGCCGTCGCTGGCGCTGGAGATGCTGCCGCGGGTGGCTGAGGCGGGCTTCGTCGCCACCCCGTCGCGCTACATGGAGGCGGTCCGGCCGGAGGGGCCCTATCGGGGCGTGATCGGCGACCGCTGGCTGTTCGACGGGGTGGGAGAGGAGCTGATGCTCGCGCCGAAGCTGCCCTTCCTCGAATACCTGGCGCTGGGCGGCGAGGACGGCTGGAGCGCAGCTCCCGAGCGCTTCGAACTGCAGATGACCTGGCGAGGGGCGATCGCCTGGTCCGCGCTGACAGTCGAAACGCCGGACGCGAGCCGAAACGACCTCGTCGCCGCCTACGCCAAGTTCCTGGAACGCCCATGAGCCTTAAGCCGCCTTATCTCACGCCGCTTTCCGCCGATGGCCAGGTGGCGACCCTGCTGGCGCTCGCCAACCTGCTGCGCAGCGAGGGTCGCTCGGGCCATGCGCTGCCGTTGCTGGAGCATCTGGCGACGCTGCGCCCCGACCGGACCGATGTGCGCCTGGCGCACGTGGGCGTGCTGGGCGAAGAGGGCCGCACCCTGGAGGCGCTGGACGCGCTCTTGAATCTGCGCCTGCAGCAGAGCCATGCGGCGGCCTTGCTTCCGGCCATCCAGACCGAGGGCGCCCGCGCGATCGAGGCCTTCAACGGCCATGTCGGCCGCGGCGAAGTGGCCGAGGCCGAACGCTACGCCTCCGCGCTCGCCAAGCTGATGCCCGACAACCCCGCGATGCTGGCGTCGGCCATGTCCTGCAACCAGGCGCTTGGCCGTCCGGGCGAAGCGCAGCGCTACGCCCAGGTGCTGGTGGGCCTGGAGCCCGAGAACGTCCAGGCGCGCACCCTGCTGGCCGAGGCGGCCAAGGCCGCCGGAGCGGTCGACAACGAGGTCGAGCACCTGGCCATCCTGGCGCTCTCCCCACAGAATCCGATCGCGCCGCTGATCCGCCTGCGCGACCTGCACGACGTGGCGGGCCTGATCCTCTGCCGGCCGCTGACGCCGAAGTCCAGGCAGCAGCTGGCGGTGATCCTGGACGGGGCGCGCACGCTGTCGGTGGAGGCGGAGGCCGGCTCCGAGTGGGAAGCCTGGGCCAACCACTACCGCCTGCTGATCGATGCGCTCGACATGGACCTGGCGCTCGCTCCGCCGAAGCCGCGCCCCGAGGCCAAGGTGAGCCTGGCGTCCTCGACGGGGGCGAAGCTCGACTGGGCGGCGGTGAAGGCGCGGGCCGACAAGGCCGGCGTGGAGGCGATCTTCTTCGCGGCGGCCGACGAGGCCTACATCGATCTCTACGCCCGCTGGTTCGCGCTGTCGGTGCGCCGCTACTGCGACGTGCCGCTCCTCGTCGTGATCCACGTCATCGGCGGCGAAGGCCAGCTGAAGCGTATCGCGGCCAAGGTCGGCATCGACGACGAGCGGCTGGTGTTCAGCGCCGACGCCTTCGACGCCGAGGCGGCCGGCAGGACCGCCTGCTGGGACGCCCCGCCGAAAGGGCGGATCGACAAGCCGGTGGCGCATCTTCAGTCGGTGCGCTTCCTGCTCCTGGGGACCCTTCTGAAGAAGCTCGCGCGACCGGTGTTCGTCTCCGACATCGACCTGATCCTGCAACGCGGCGTCTCGGACCTGCTGGCCCGGCACGCGGGCGCGGACCTGGTGCTCAACGAGAACGAGGTGACCTTCAACGCCGGCTCCCGGATCACCGCCAACCTTCTGCTGGCCTATCCCACGGCGCACGCGCACGGCTTCCTGGACGCGGTGGCCGGCTATCTGGACGATCGCCTCGGCCGCGCCGAAGTCAGCCGCTGGATCGATCAGGTCGCTCTGACGCTGGGCCGGCACAATCTGCAGGAGAACTCGCCCGCCGCGAGGATCGGCTACTTCGACACCACCTCGGACATCAACAACGTGATGTACCCGAGCTTCCAGGAGCACCCCTTCCGCTTCCTGTCCCTGTTCCACGGCTTCGACACCTCCAGCCTGGAAGACCCACGGGTGCTGAGCCCGGAGCCGGAGCGCGGGGCGGCCTAGCCGCCGCGCGGCGGAACGTGCCGACCACGGTCGCCGTTTGCGGCTCCGAAAGGAGCTTGCAGATGTCCAAGCGAGAGCTGATCGAGCCGCACAAGGGCGACAAGCGCTACGTGCGGCGCGATGAGAGCGGCCACTTCACGAAAGACCAGGTCGACGTGGGCCGTTCGCTGGCGGCCGACCGACGGCAGCACGCCAAGACCAAGGCTGAGCCGGGTCAGGGCGATCGCGGGGACCGCTAGAGGGCTCCCTCAGCCCTAGGCGCCCGTCCAGGTGCGGACGCGCGCAACGTCGACGTGAACGAAGTTGGAGACGGGGTAGAAGCCGACGCCGCCGGCTTTCTGGGCGAGGGCCGCCTTGTGGAGCGTGGTCAGCTCCAGGCCCTCGACTCGGATGTCGGAGGCCTTGCCGACCATGTGCTGGCTGTGGGCGGCCACCTGCTCGCTGTGGGCGTGCAGGATGGCGTTGGTCACCGGCGAGCGGTAGCCGGAGATGATCTGGAACGGCTGGGTCGTGGCGAGCTTCTGCGAGATGCCGTGCAGGGCGTCGAACAGCTTCGGATCCATGAAATGCTCCTGGCCGTTGCGCCAGTCGCGAAGCGCGTACTGGGCGGCGGCCAGCGCATCGGGAACGTAGGTCCCGTTCTGCCAGTAGACCTCGTCGAACTTGTCGCCGGTGTGCAGGTTGTGCAGCGAGACGCGGCGGAGCTCGGCCGCCGATGCGGCCAGCGCGGTCTTGGGGGGATTGATGATCGCAGGCGCCGCCAGGCTGGACCGCTTCAGGTTCGCCGATTCCAGGACGGTCGGAACCGCAACCGCCGCCGCGGCCGCACCGACCCCGAACAGAAGCTGACGACGCGCCGCCTGCATGCATTCTCTCCCTCCCGGCGCCCGTCGGGGGAGGCCGGTTCTGACTTGCCTGGGCTCCCCAACTGCGGTCGGACGACAGCGTTATCAAGCGGAGCCGGGTCAAATCGCGTCAAGCTGTCGCAGATTGCGCCCGAGTGTCAGCGCCAGCCGACCGCCAGGAAC
>JAGWSE010000160.1 GCA_028869395.1 Alphaproteobacteria bacterium
GCCACCCAGGCGAGGTCGAGCGCGGCGGAGCCGAAGCGGCGAACGCCGGCGACCCTCTGGCTGACCTGGTGCAGCTCCTTCAGGAACCGGGCGTGCTGGCCGTGGCCGAGGAAGGGGATCCCGGTGGCGAGCACCGCCTCGTCCAGGCGCTTGCGGGCGGCGACCCTGAGACGCTTGTCGTTGAGGTAGCAGCCCTTGCCCTTCTCGGCCCAGAACAGCTCGTTGGTCGCCGGATTATACGTGACCGCCGCGACGATCGCGCCGTCGCGCTCGAGGGCGATATTGATCGCGAAGTGCGGGATGGCGTGCAGGAAGTTGGTGGTCCCGTCGAGCGGATCGACGATCCAGGTGTGGGTCTTGTCGGTGCCTTCGATCAGTCCCCGTTCCTCGCCCAGGAAGCCGTAGCCCGGCCGCGCCTTCGAGAGCGCCTCGAACAGGACCTGTTCGGACTTCAGGTCGGCGGCGGAGACGAAGTCGGCGGGCGCTTTCTTCGCGACGACGAGCTCGGAGAGTTCGCCGAAGTCGCGGTTGAGGCCGCGCGCCGCCTTGCGCGCGGCGTCGCTCATCACCTTGAGGAGGGCCGATTGGGAGATCATGGGGCGCGGAACCTATTGGGCGCGCCCCGGCAAAGCAAGGCGGCCCGCGCGCGGGGCCGTCCGCGAAGCGTCTCAGTCGACGACGATCCTGGCGAAGGCCGGCGCTCGCTTCTCCACGAAAGACGCCACGCCTTCCTTGAAGTCGTCGCGCGCAAGGCTTTCGTCGATCCACCGGTTGGTCTCGCCCATGGCCTCGGCGAGATCGCGCTGGATGTGCCGCCAGACCTGCTTTTTCATCATCATCAGCGACGTCGGCGCGGCCGTGCCCGCGAGGCCGCGGAGGTAGGCCTGCGCGTCGCGGGCGGCCTCGCCGGGCTCGCACACCCGGTTCGCCCACCCCATGCGGTGCGCCTCTTCCGCCTCGATCCGGCGCGAGCTCCAGAAGATGTCGAGGGCGTTGGAAGGCCCGACCAGTCTCGGCAGCATCCAGCTCGTGCCGTGCTCGGCCACCAGCCCGCGCGGCGAGAAGGACGACACGATCCGCGCACCGCGCGCCATGAAGCGCATGTCGCAGAAGGTGGCGTAGCTGAAGCCCAGGCCGGCGCAGGCGCCGTTCACCGCCGCGATCAGCGGCTTTCGAAGGCCCAGGAAGTACGCCGGCGACCACTTGTAGTTGGGATCGCCGTCCGGATTGCCCGGATCGGCCTTCAGGTGCTCATGGCGCTGGCTGAGGATGCGGCCCGCCTCGCTCATCTTGCCCAGCGCATTCATGTCGACGCCGGAGCAGAAGCCGCGGCCAGCGCCCGTCAGCACCGTGCCGATCACCTCGGGGTCCCGCTCGGAGGCGTCGAGCGCGTGCCTGACCTCGGCCTGGGTGAGGTCGGTCAGCGCGTTCAGGGTCTCGGGCCGGTTGAGCGTGATGGTCGCGACCGGGCCGTCCACCTCGTAGAGGATCTCTGCATAGCTGGTCATGGCGCCTGGCTCCTCGTCCTGCGCGGCGAGCATGCGCCCCGCAGGGCGCCGCCGGAAGGGGTCAGGCTCGGTCGGCGAGGCCCCTGGCGATCTCCGCGTTGAGCGCCTTCACCGCCGCGGCGGGCCCCTCGCCGCAGGACCAGACGCCGGCGGAGACCGCGAGGAAATCCGCCCCGGCGGCCGCCAGCACGGCGGCGTTCTCCACCTTGATCCCGCCGATCGCGACGCAGGGGACCTCCATGGTCTCCTGCCAGATGGTGAGGATCTCGGGGTCGGCGGGGGTGGCCGCATCCTTTGTTTCGGTTGGGAAAAACGCCCCGAAGGCGACGTAGTCGGCGCCCGCTTCGGCGGCCTCCATGGCGAGGTGGCGGCTGTCGTGGCAGGTGACGCCGATCATCGCCTGCGGGCCCATGATCTTTCGCGCCTCGGCCACGCTCGGGTCCGACTGGCCCACGTGCACGCCGTCGCAGCCGAGCGCGCGGGCGAGGTCGGGCCGGTCGTTGAGGATCACCGCCACGTCGCGGGCGTGGGCGAGGGGCTTGAGCGCCGTCACGGCGCGCGCGACCTCCGCCTCGGGGGCGTCCTTCAGCCGGATCTGCAGGGCGGCCACGTCGCCGGCGTCCAGGGCGTGGGCGAGCGCATGGCCGAACCCCGCCAGATCGTCGAGGCTGGCGGGGGTGATCAGGTAGAGGCGGCAGATCGGCGGGGCCATGCCTGCCCTAGACCACTATCTGAGCAGGGCTTTCAAGAGGTAGGCCGCCGCGATCGTCGCCGCCGAGCTGCCGACGGCGAGGCCCGTGAACCAAGCCAGGCGCTTCCACAAAGGGGCGCGCGGCGCGCCTGCCGCGGGCGGCGGCTCAATGGTAAAGGCGCGCATCCTCGCTCATCTTGCCGCGGAACACCCAGTAGACCCAGATGCTGTAGCCGAGGATGGCCGGCAGCAGGATCACCCC
>JAGWSE010000161.1 GCA_028869395.1 Alphaproteobacteria bacterium
CCAGGCGCAGCGGGAGCAGGCCGCCGCCGAGGCGCGCGAAGCCGCGCTTGAGCTCACCCGCTCGCGCGAGCTGGCCGAAAGGGGCGTGGCCTCCCGCCAGAGCCTGGACGCCGCCGAAGCGCGGGCGCGCACGACCGCCGCCCTGGTGCGGGCCGCGGATGCCCAGCTGGGCGTGCGCCGCTCCGAGACGAAGGCCGCGGAAATGGCCCTGCTTGGCCCCGAGGCCGTAGGCGGCGAGACGATCCGGGTCACTTCGCCTGCGTCCGGCTACGTGACCCGCGTGCTGCAGGAGAGCGAGCGCACGGTCCAGATGGGCGCCCCCCTGGTGGAGGTCAGCGATCACCACGGGCTCGAGGCCGCTATCGAGTTCCTTTCGCAGGACGCCGTCCGCATCCGCGAAGGAATGCCTGCGGAGGTCTATGATTGGGGCGGCGGCCGCGCATTGCCGGCGATCGTGCGGCGGATCGAGCCCCAGGCGTTCACCAAGGTCTCCGCCCTCGGCGTGGAGGAACAGCGCGTGCTGGTTCTCCTGCAGCTCACCGGCCCCCCACAGGCCTGGGCCCGCCTCGGCCCGGGATATCGCGTCTGGGGCCGCGTCTTCCTGCGGCGCGAGCCCCGCGCGCTGGTCGCTCCCTTGGGCGCCCTGGTCCGCTCGGGCGGCCGGTGGGCCGTATTCCGCATCGCCAGCGGCCGCGCGCGTCTGACTCCGGTGGGAGTCGGGGCGCTCACCGACCGCGACGCCGAGATCACCAGCGGGCTGAAGCCGGGTGATCGGCTGGTGGTCTTTCCCTCCGATCGCGTCGGCCATGGTGTCAGGGTGCGCGAGCGGTAGCGCCTTGGCGGCTCAGGCCGGCTCGTTCCACGGACCGCCCAGGCGGCAGCGGCGCACCCACCAGGCCGGCGCGATCGCCTGCAGTCGCTCGACAAGGCCTTCGGCCTCGATGTCGCTGGCGCAGAGCCCGAAGCAGGTGCCGCCCGAACCCGACACCCGCGCGAGCAGGCATTCCGGCTCGCCCGCGAGCGTCTGCAGCACGGCGCCCACCGGCGGCGCGACTGCGATCGCCGCAGGCTCCAGGTCGTTGCGCGCGCCGGCCAGCCAGGCGGCGACCTCGCGCGCGTCCTCGAACTCATCGGGCGCAGGCGGGGGCGTCACGTCGCCGAACCGTCTCGTCGCATCGAAGCGGCGATAGACTTCCGCGGTCGACACCGGAACGCCGGGGTTCACCAGGACGGCGTCGATGACCGGCATCCTCGGCGCCGGGTTGAGACGCTCGCCCCGTCCCAGGGCCAGCACGGGCCGGCCCCAAAGGCAGGCGGCGCCGTCGGCCCCGAGCCGCGCCGCGACCGCCTCCAGCCGTTCGTCCTCCATCTCGGGTGCGATCGCTTCCCGCAGCAGACGAAGCACCGCGCCGGCGTCGGACGAACCGCCGCCCAGGCCTGCTGCGACGGGCAGCCGCTTGTCGAGTGAGATCCCGAACGGCCGCACCGGCCGCTTCATTTCGGCGATCAGCGCCCGAGCCGCCTTCATCACCAGGTTGTCGTCGCCCACACCGAGCTCGGCGGCGAAGGGGCCCCGGATGCTGAGGTCCAGCGCCTCCGAGTCGTAAGCGCCCACGCGGTCGCCCACGTCGGCGAAGGCCATCAGGCTGCAGATCGGGTGATAGCCGTCAGGCCCTGGCGCGCCGACGTGCAGGAACAGGTTGACCTTGGCCGGCGCGAAAGCCGTCTTGGCCACGCCGCTAATGCTCGGCGAGCTTCTGCGGCGGAGCCGGCGCTTCGGCGGACGCGATCTTCGCCTCGGCGTCGGCCTTGGTCTTGTCGTCCGGCTGCAGCGTCAGCACGCGCCGCCACTGGAAGAGCGCCTCGTCCTTGCGGCCCACCTTCCAATAGGCGTCCCCCAGGTGGTCGTTGATCTCGGGATCGCCTGCCTCCAGCTCGACCGCCTGCTCGAGCTTCTGGACCGCGGTGTTGTAGTCGCCGAGCCGGTAGTAAGCCCACCCAAGACTATCGACCATGGCGCCCGACCGGGGGTCGGAGGCCACCGCTCTGCGGACCATGGCCATCGCCTGGCCGAGGTGCTCGTTGCGGTCGATCCAGGAATAGCCAAGGTAGTTCAACAGCTCGGGATTGTCCGGCTGCTGCGCGAGGGCCGCCTTCAGATCGGATTCCGCATCCGGCCAGCGGTTGGTCTCCTGGTAGGCTGCGGCGCGAGCGTAGAGCAGGCGCCAGTCCGGCTTCTTCTGCTCGGAAATCAGACCCGTCAGCACGTCGGCGGATTCGGCGTAGCGCTCATCCGCGCGCAACAGGTCGGCCAGCGTCATTCGGCCATCGACGCTGCCCGAGGCCGCCGCCTGGCGCGCGATCTTCAGCGCCATCTCCTTGTCGCCGGCGTTCTGGTAGCTCCAGGCGAGCTTCGATTGCGCGGCCGCATACATGGGCGCGTCGGGCTTCGGCTCTTCGTAGGCGGCGCGCGCACCGGCGACATCGCCCTGCGCCCCCAGGAGATCGCCGAGCAGCACCCAGCCTTCGTCCCGGTTGGGATCGAGCGCCAGGATCAGACGCAGGTAAGCGAGCGCCACGCCGTCCTGCTTCGCCGAAAGCATCACCGCCGTGGGCGCGAGAAGCGCCTGGGCCGCGCCCTCGCGCACGGTCGGCGGCGGTGGCGGGGCACGGTCGGCGGCGGCGCGCGCCCGGGCCATCTTCAGGGCAGGGCTGTCGGGATTCAGCGCCAGGCCGTTGTCATAGACTTCGATCGCCTGGCTGCGCCGGCCGCGCCGCTCCAGAAACTCCCCGTACATGAGGGTCGCGAGTTCGTCGTTCACGCCGGCGGCGTTGACGGCTTTGAAGTCGGTTTCCGCTTCGCCGTACCGGTGGACGCGTTCGAACAGCAAAGCCTGATCCAGTTCGCCGAAGTAGCCGACGACGTGGTCGCCGCTCACGTCGGGACGCACAAGCGAGCCCTCCACATCGCCCGCCTCCGCCGCCGCCCACGGCGCCAGCAACGCCGCCGCAGGCAGATGCGGGTAGCCGATCGTGCCGCCGACCAGCAGGGCGTGGGCCTCCTTGCCCTTCCCGTCGATGATGTCCTTCACCGCGACCGTGAGCTGACCCAGCCGCGCGGTGGCTTCGGAGACCCCCTCCCCCGTGGGCGCCAAAGCCGCGGCCTTGTCGACTTCGCCGGCCATGAGCGCCGCCGTGAAGGCGTGCGACGCCACCAGGCCGTTGGCCGGGTCCTCGGTCCGCGCCTGGTTGAAGAAGGCCGCGGCCAGGTGATCGTGGCCCTCGTTCAGCGCGCCCACCCCGGCCAGGAACTTGCCGTAGCCCGACGAGGCGACCACAGGCTCCGGCGTCGCCGGTGCTTGGGCCGTCTTCGACGCCGTCGCGCAGCCTCCGAGCAGGATCAGCGGAACGGCGGCGATGACCAAGCTTGAGCGCATCTGGTGACTCTCGTCCCTTCGTCTGCCGCCCGCAAGCGCGGCCTATCGGCGCGACGGGCCATCATGCCTGAGTCCGCGCCCAGACGGCGCCGATAGAAAGGCGACGGCGAAGCTCCGCGGCGACCTCCTGGAGCGGCGCCTGCCACGCGCCCGGCGAGGGCTGGGGAAGAGCCGCACGGACCTGTACCAGGGCGTCGCGGGGGCCTGGGCCCATAGCGCCACTCCGGGTCCTGCGGGACAAGGGTCAGACACGGCGTTCCAAGCGCGCCGCAGAGATGAACGACGGCCGTATGCACCGAGAGACCAGACGTCCAGTTTGGCGACCAGAGCCGCGAGTTCCTCGAAGTCCCGCGTCGCCTCCTCCGGTAAGGTGCGGATCGGCGCCGCGCGCCCGGCGTTGACCGCCGCCACCTCCGCCGGCGCGTCGTCGTACTGCAGGCTGATGAACTCGCAGTCCGGAAGATCGAGCATCTCCGCCAGCGCCGCGAGCGGGATCGAGCGGGCCCGCCGCCGCGTCGCGGGAACGCCGCCGCGCCAGGACAGTCCCACGCGCAGCCGCCCCCGGCGGGGCCCCAGCCGCTCGGCCCCGGCCCGCACGACGTCCTGCGCCGGATGCAGATAGGCCTCGGCCGTGACGTCACTTGCGCTGCACCTGAAGACCGGGCCGAGACTGCCCATGGCCATGACCAGGTCGATGTCTTCGCTGTCCACCTGGGCTGTCGCCGGCGAGAGCGTCTCACGCCCGGAAAGGACGACTGGAAGAGCCGGACGAGCCGCGCCTCGCACACGCATACGACACTGCCCGCTCGGCGCGCGGCGTCCGGGATCATGCTGCCGAACATCACCTGATCGCCGATCCCATGTTCGCCCACCAGGAGCAGGCGCTTGCCATCCAGATCGGCGGCTGTCGCGCCTGTCGTAAGGGCCGGGACCAGGCTTTGCGATACCACCCCGCGCGAGGCGGCCACGAACCGCTCGGAGCGCCAGCGCTGCTCGAAGTCCCTCCCATCCCTCGGCGTACTGGCCGAACTTCAGCCGCAGCCATGCCCGCCTGAGGCGGGCGTCGCCCGAATCCGGCCTCAGCGTGACGGCGGCGTCCAGGGACTCGATGACCAGGTCGCACCGTCCCATGGCCGAGAACGCCTGGCCCAGGCGCATCAGGGCGTCATAGGCCAGGTCGCGGCGGATGAAGGCCCGCCGACAGGATTCCACCGCATCGCCGTAGCGATCGAGGTTGAACAAGGCGTCGCCCCGCGTGAGCCAGGCCTCGCCGTGCCTCGGTTCGCGCCCAAGTACGTCCTCGCTGAGGACCAGCGCCTCCTGCGGCCGTTCCTGAAGCTTCAGCAGGCCCGCAAGGCCCAACAGCGCCTGGCGGTCATTGGGATCCTTCGCGAGCGCCGCGCGGAAGCTGGCCTCGGGATCAGCTGGATGCGGCGTCGGCTCCGTCATGTGGGGCGCCCTGGGGCGCTACATGTTCGGATAGTTCGGCCCGTCACCGCCCTGCGGCGTCGTCCAGACGATGTTCTGCGAGGGGTCCTTGATGTCGCACGTCTTACAGTGGACGCAGTTCTGGTAGTTGATCTGGAACCGCGGGTTCTGGCCGTTGTCGTCGTACAGCACCTCGTAGACGCCCGCCGGGCAGTAGAGCCGCGCGGGCTCCCCGAACTTGGGCAGGTTGACCTCGATCGGGATCGCCGGGTCCTTCAGCTTCAGGTGCGCCGGCTCGTTCTCGTCGTGGTTGGTGTTCGACAGGAACACGCTGGAGAGCTTGTCGAACGAGACCACCCCGTCGGGCTTCGGATAGACGATCGGCTTGTAGTCCTTGGCGAGCCCCGTGGCCTCCGCGTCGGTCTTCCCGTGCTTCAGGGTCCCGAACACCGAGAAACCGCCGAACAGGCTCGTGCACCACATGTCGACGACGCCCAGGCCCGCGCCCAGGGTCGTGCCGTACTTGGTCCACAGCGGCTTGGCGTTGCGGACGGTGTGGAGCTCCTTGCGGATGGCCGAGCCCTGATACGCCGCTTCGTACTCGGTGAGCTCGTCGCCGCCGCGACCCGCCTGGATCGCCGCAAAGGCGGCGTCCGCCGCCAGCAGACCCGAGCGCATCGCGTTGTGGCTGCCCTTGATGCGCGGCACGTTCATGAAGCCGGCGGAATCGCCCACCAGCACCCCGCCCGGGAAGTAGAGCTTGGGAACTGACTGGAAGCCGCCTTCGCTCACCGCGCGCGCGCCGTACGCGATGCGCTTGCCGCCTTCCAGGTACTTGCGGACCTCCGGATGCGTCTTCAGCCGCTGGAACTCGTCGAACGGCGACAGCCACGGGTTCTTGTAGTTCAGGTGCACCACCATGCCGATCGCCACGTAGTGGTCGCCGAAGTGGTACATGAAGGAGCCGCCGCCGGTGTGCTCGTCGAGCGGCCAGCCCACCGTGTGGACCACCAGGCCCGGGACGAAGGTCTCGTCGGTGACCTGCCACAGCTCCTTGATACCGATTCCGTACTTCTCGACGTCGCGGCCCTCGTTCAGCCCGAACTTCGCCTTCAGCACCTTGGCCAGCGAGCCGCGCACGCCTTCGCCGATGAAGGTGTATTTGGCGTGCAGCTCGACGCCGGGCTGGTAATCCGGCCCAGGCGTCCCGTCCTTCTGGATGCCGAACACCCCCGCCACAACGCCCTTCACCGCGCCGTCCTCGCCCAGGACCAGGTCGGAAGCGGCCATGCCGGGATAGATCTCGACACCGAGGGCTTCCGCCTGCTGCGCCATCCAGCGGCAGACGTTCGCCAGGGAGGCGATGTAGTTGCCCTTGTTGTGCATGAAGCCGGGCATCGGCCAGGTGGGGATGTCCAGGCTGCCCTGCGGGCCCAGCATGACGAAGCGGTCCTTCGAAACCGGCGTCTCCAGAGGTGCGCCCAGTTCCTTCCAGTCCGGGAAGAGTTCCGAAATGCCGGCGGGGTCGATCACAGCACCCGAAAGGATGTGGGCGCCCACCTCGGAGCCCTTCTCGAGCACGGCCACGGAAATCTCGGCGCCGGATTTCTGCGCGAGCTGCTTGAGCCGGATCGCGGCGCCGAGGCCGGCCGGCCCCGCGCCCACGATGACGACGTCGTATTCCATCGACTCGCGTTCGACGCCTTCGCTCATGCCGCTCCTGCTCCCTCCCCGGAGGCGTGCGCAGCCCTGCCGCGCACGCGGATTCGTCGCGACTTATCGGAAGGTCACGCGGCGGCGGTCAAGCAAAACCCCGGCCGACGCAAGCATTTGCAGGCGCGTGTGGCGCGGCGAATGGGCGTCGAGGATCAGGACAGGCGGCGATCCTCGCAGGCGCCCAGCTGCACGATCTGCTCGCCGTTGCGACAGAGTTCGACGCCCAAGTGGTGGGCGCTGGCCCGCAGCAGGGCGTCGGCCGCGTCCCGTGCGCCCGCCTCGTCGAATGCGGACACGAGATGCAGCGTCGGCACCGTGTACCGGTCGTCGTGGATAAAGGCTTCGAACGTGCTCATGACGGAGGCGTCCATTTGCGACAGGTCCCCATCATGCCCGACCGGGCACAATTCACACAGACAAAAGATAGGAACCCGGAGTTTTATTTGCGAAATCCTATAAACACCGCGGTGTGAAATGGAGCAATCTGTCGATAGCGCAATCTATACACAACGCGTGACTCACTGCCTTTCCGCACCTTCGGCGGTCGGCGCAACCGACGTTCCATGAGTAAGAAACTGATGCTGCGCCTTAGGCGTTAGAATCTCAATCGCGCGCCGGCGGGCGCGCAGCGGATGCATCGTCAGGAGGGCCTGGGTGTCCATCAACCGCGAGGAACGGCTGCAGATCATGCTCACGGCGGAGGAACTGCGCGCCCTCGACGACTGGCGCTTCGCCAGGCGGATGCCGAGCCGGGCGGCGGCGGTGCGGGAACTTCTGCGCCGCGGCCTCGCCGACGAGGGCATGCTCGACCTCGACGGCCGCTCGCACTCCAAGGACTTCGGCGTCGTCGGCGGTCCAGCCGTCGAGCAGGAACAGGAATAGGCCTTCGGGCGGCCGCGGCCGCCCGAAGGCCCTGTCTGTCTTGATGATATCGCTCGCGGCGATGTCGGCGAGCGTCTTGCCCACCTGGACCACGGCGCCGTGCACAGGATTCCCGTGCTCGCCGCTGCCCGAGAAGACGATGACGTCGTTCCCGACCTGCTCGGCGACGACCTGGGCGCCCTGCCCGATCTGTTCGCCCGCATCGGCCAGCGCCAAGGCGTAATCGGTCGCGGTTCCGGTGCCGAACGCTCCGTCGGCCAGGCCGCGGTGCATGGTGGAACATCAGGTGGTCCTGCCCGGAGGTGAAGTCGGTGATGTGGGCGAAGCTGTCCTCGCTCGCGCCGGCCTTCGAATGGATCCAGGAACAGGTCGTTGCCGTCGCCGCCCGTCAGAACATCGGGCCCATGGGCGATGATCGTGTCATCGCCGGAGCCGCCGTCATTGGTGTCGGCGCCCTCGCCGCCTGGATGACGTCGTTCCCGGCGCCGCCGAAGAGGCTAGTCATCGCCATGGCCGCCCATCAGGAAGTCGGCGCCATTCGTGCCGGTGATGGTCGTGCCGCCCAGGTCGCCGCGATGATCCTCGCCGCCGATGGTGTCGTTGCCCCACCCGCCGGTGAGCGTGTCTTCCGAGCGATGATCTCCGGTGGCCAGGGTGTCGCCGCCCGATGTCCCAGCGATCGAACCGTCGGTGTCGGTGTCCCCCGTCGAGCTTTGGGTGTCGCTCCCCGTTTCCGTCTCGGGCGGAGTCGTGGTCGTCGGGTCGGGAGCATCGGCGAGGGCGTGGTGGTATCGGTCGTCGGCGGAGTCGGATCGGTCGTGTCGGGCGCCGGCGGGGGCGTCGTGTCGGCCGCCGTGGTCATTGTCGACGTGCTCGTGGTCCAGTGGTCCTCGACGTCGACTTCGCCGTACGACATGAAATGGAAGGGCATCATGCTCTCCTGCAGGGTCCGATCGGCGGCGAAGCGAGGCTTCGGCGTCCGACGAATTCGAATGAAAACAAGCGGGCACTGACTTGCGCGGGGACACCTCGCGCCCCCTTGCGCAGCTGCAACGGCCCAGCTTCGCGGTTTCAGCCCCAAGGGCGCGCGAAGCGGCCTGGTCAATTCCGCGGAAACCTTGTCTGGCCGTGGCGAGGATCTCTCCAGGCCGCGCCCGTCATCTCCGCATCCTGTGCTCCCCGTCACGGCGCGGCGCGGCTAAAGTGCCGCCGAACTCAGGAGATCTGCATGCGAACCCCGCTTCCCAGGACCGGCGCAGATTGGCCCCAGGTCAGGGCGCGCATGGCCGAGTACGCGAGCGGCGACGTCCGGTGGCGCGAGGGCAAGACCGCAGTCTACGTGTTCAACGCCGGCCCCGAGATCGAGCGCGTGCAGAAGGAAGCCTACGCGCTCTTTCAGTCCGAGAACGGCCTCGGCCCCGCCGCCTTCCCCAGCCTCAAGCGCATGGAGGAAGAGGTCGTGGGCTTCGGGCTCGAACTGCTGCACGCCCCGGCCGAAGCCTCGGGCGCGATCACCGCCGGCGGCACCGATTCCATCACCATGGCGCTGAAGGCCGCCCGCGACTTCGCCCGCAAGGCCCGCGGCCTGAAGGGCCCGCTCAATATCGTCATCCCTCGCTCCGCGCACCCGGCCTTCGACAAGGCCGCAGCCCTGATGGAGATCGAGGTCCGGCGCACGCCCCTGCGCGACTTCCTGGCCGACCCCGCCGCGATGGGCGACGCCGCCGACGAATCCACCGTGATGATCGTCGGCTCCGCTCCCTGCTTCCCGTACGGCCTGATCGATCCGATCGCGGCGCTGTCGGAGCTGGCGCTCGCCCGCGACCTGTGGCTGCACGTGGACGCCTGCGTGGGCGGCTACCTCGCCCCCTTTGTCCGCATGAACGGCGAAGGCATCGCGCCGTTCGACTTCGAGCTGCCGGGCGTGCGCTCCATGTCGGCCGACCTGCACAAGTACGGCTACGCCGCCAAGGGCGCCTCGACAGTCCTCTTCCGCTCCGCCGATCTGCAGGCCTTCATGGTGTTCGATTTCAAGGACTGGCCGGGTGGCCGGATGGCCACGCCCACCCTGGCCGGCACCCGCCCTGGCGGCGCGATCGCCGCGGCCTGGGCGGTGATGAACGTGCTGGGCGTGGCGGGCTACCGCGAGAAGCAGGGGCAGGTGACCGCGGCGCGCAAGCGCATCCAGGCCGGCGTCGAAGGGCTCGGCTTCCGGGTCATGGGCGCACCCCAGCTTGGCCTCCTGGCCTTCACCCGCGACGACGTCGACTCGCTGGGGGTCTGGGCGAAGCTCCGAGAACGCGGCTGGTTCACCAGCGTGACCACCGAGCCGCGGGGCCTGCACCTGATGCTCTCGCCGGTGCACGCAGAGGTGGCGGAAACCTACCTCGCCGACCTCGCCTGGGCGCTCGACGCGGTTCGCGCGACCGCGACGCATGCGGTGGAAGCGCGTTATTCCTGAGCCGAACTGGCCCGTCGCGCGTTGACGCTGGTGAGGTCCATCGGGGCTAGAGGCCGAACGTGAGCGACACGAGCCAACTGGAGCCGCCCCCGGCCGCCTCCCCGACAGAAGTCCGCCCCGAATTCGAAGCCGCGTTCTTCGGCGCGCCCACACCCATGCTGCTGATCGCGGTCGATCCGCCGCGCTTCACCATGACCGCGGTCAACCGAGCTCACGCCACGGCCTTTCGTACTACGCCGGAAGCCCTCTCGGGGCGCGGGCTTTTCGAGGTGTTCCCGGCGGCGCCAGAGCCGCGCATGGCGGCGTTTGTCGAGACCATCCGAAGCTCCCTCGACCGGGTCATCGCCACCCGGCGGGGCGAGGTGATGCCGGTTCAGGCATAC
This sequence comes from Alphaproteobacteria bacterium, assembly GCA_028869395.1. Lineage (GTDB taxonomy): Bacteria > Pseudomonadota > Alphaproteobacteria > Caulobacterales > Caulobacteraceae > Phenylobacterium. Next base: position 10,308 of record JAGWSE010000161.1, read on the forward strand.
GCCACCCGGGGTCTCGATGAGCGGTTCTGGAGCGCCACGCTCACGCCGATCTTCGGCCCCGACGGCGCGGTGAGCCACGTTCTGTCGATCTCGCGCGATGTGACAGCCGAGGTGAATGAGCGCCAGGCCAGCGAGGCGCGCGCGCTGCTCATGCGCGAGGTCGATCATCGGGCGCGCAACGCGCTCACGGTGGTGCAGGCGATCGTGCGACTGACCACCGCGCGCAGCCTCGACGCCTTCAAGCAGGTGGTTCAGGGCCGGGTCGAGGCGCTGGCGCGGGCCCAGACCTCGCTCGCCCGCCGCAAGTGGGAGGGCGCCGCCCTCGACGAGGTGCTCGAGGCGGAGCTGGCGGCCATCGCCCTGCCGCGCGCGTGGCGCCTTTCCGGTCCGCCGATCCTGCTCCCGCCCGAGAAGGTGCAGGCGATGAGCATGATCCTGCACGAACTCGCCACCAACGCCGCCAAGTACGGCGCCTTCAGCATGCCGGAAGGCACGGTCTCGGTGACCTGGAGCGTCGAGGCCGGCGACCTCAACCTCGTCTGGCGCGAAACCGGAGGTCCAGTGGTTCAGGCGCCGGCGCGGATGGGCTTCGGCTCACGGCTGATCCGTCAGCTGACGCGGCAACTGGGCGGCGGCATCCGCAAGCACTGGCTCCCCGAAGGGGTAGTCGTCGATTTGACCGCACCGCTCTAGGGCTTCAGCACGACCTTCACGCACCCGTCTTTCTTCTCGCGGAACTTGCGGTACATCTCCGGCGCGCGGCCCAGGGGGACCGTATCGGTGATGATGAAGGTCGGATCGATCTCGCCCTCCTCGATCCTCCGCAGCAGGTCGTCTGCATATTTCTTCACGTGCGTCTGGCCGGTGCGGATGGTGAGCGCCTTGTTCATCAGCGCGCCCATTGGAATCGAGTTCGAGAGTCCGCCGTAAACCCCCGGAATCGACACGGTCCCCCCGGCCTTGCACGCCATGATCGCCTCACGCAGCGCGATCGGGCGCTCGGTCTCGAGCTTCAGCGCCGTCTGCACGCGGTCGATCAACTCCAGCACCTTGGTGGGTCCGTGCGCCTCGATTCCCACCGCGTCGATACACTTCTCCGGACCGTGGCCGTCGGTCACCTCTTTCAGCGTCTGGATCACATTGGCCCGGCTGCGGTCGATGATCTCCGCGCCCTGGCGACGCGCCATCTCCAGCCGCTCGGGCACGTCGTCGATGGCGATGACCCGCTTCGCCCCAAGCTTCATCGCCGCCAGGATGGCGAATTGGGCGACGGGACCGCAGCCCCATACCGCCACCGTGTCCTCCGGCTCGATATCGGCCTGCGCCGCCGCCTGCCAGCCGGTCGGCAGGATGTCGGAGAGGAACAGGTACTTCTCGTCCTCGCCCGTCTTCGGGATCTTGATGACCGTCGTGGCCGCCCACGGCACACGCATGTACTCGGCCTGTCCGCCCGCATAGCCGCCGGTGATGTGCGAGTAGCCAAACAGACCGGCTGTCGTGTCGCCGAAGAAGGCCTTGGACAGGTCGGCGTTGCGGTTCGTGCGCTGGCAGAGCGAGAAATTGTGCTTTCGGCACTGCTCGCACTCGCCGCACACCATCTGGAACGGCACGACCACGCGGTCGCCCACCTTTAGGCCCTGGGCCTTGGCCTCCGCTCCCACCTCGACCACCTCGCCCATCGGCTCATGCCCCAGCACGTCGCCCAGCATCATGGTCGGCACGAACCCGTTCATGAGGTGGAGGTCCGAGCCGCAGATGCAGGTCGAGGTGACGCGGATGATGGCATCCTTCGGATCCTCGATCTTCGGATCCGGCACCTCCTCGCAGCGGATGTCCTTCTTGCCCTGCCAGCAGATCGCTTTCATCGTCCGGACTCCCTACGCGCAGTTCCGCTTCACATTGGTCATCCGCATCGCGGTGATGACGTCCAGCGCGGTGACGCCCAGCACGAAGGCGAGCGCCGCCTTGGCGCCGCCGCGCGAGCGGTTCTTCGGATTGTCCAGCGCCTTCAGGACCGCGATGTCGAAGGCGTCGCCGGCCACCCGCGCCCAAAGCACCTCCGACTTCGTGGGATCGCCCGCCAGCGCATATCCGGTGGCCAGCTCACGCAGTCCGAACAGCGCCTGCACCAGAGGCGCCGGAGCCGTGACCCCCAGCGCCCTTCGGACGCTGTTCGGGAACATCACGCCCCAGATCCCCAGTCCGATGGCGGTCATGCCGATGTTCATCGACAGCGTCGGGCTGATCGCCGGTCTGGCGCGAACCCGATCTGTCGCCAGCTTCATCTCTTTCGAGAGGGTCGGCACGGTGACGCGCGGTGAGCGCGCCATGCGCTGCAGCCGGTCCATTGGCTTCAACGGCACCTTGTCGGTCACCTTGGCGACGGCCGTGTTGGTGACCCGCGAGGCGGTCTCCTTCACCCGCGACAGCGCGGAGGTGAAATCCTTCGTGCGCCCGTCCGGGCGGCCCTGTTCGGCTATGCTCATGCGAAGCTCCCGCGACGCCCCCGACGCCGCTCCAAGCCGAGGCCGGCGAGGATTGTTCCGGGGGCGACCTGATTTGATCGGCGGCTGAGGCGGCCTCTAGTCCTGGCCGGAAGTCGGATTCTGGTCGCCCGTTCCCGGAGCGGCTTCCTTGCGGTGCATCTCGGCCAGTGCGCTCTGCGGGGTCACCGCCGCCATGGTCGCCCGGAACTTGTTCTTCAGGCCCGACACCACGTCGCCTTCGCCCTTCATCATCGAGTCGTAACCCACCTTGGCGACCTTGGCCGGATCCTCCTTCTTCTCCTGGCCGATCTTGGTGTCCTGCAGACCGGCCCGCTCGAAAAAGTCGGTGTCGGTCGCGCCCGGCATCAGACAGGTGACCGTCACGCCGGAGTCCTTCAACTCATTGCGCAGCGCGAACGAGAAGCTGTCGATGAACGCCTTGGTGCCGTTGTAGACCGCCTGGAACGCGCCCGGCATGAGCCCTGCGATCGAGCCGGTGAACAGGACGCGGCCCCTGCCGCGGTCGCGCATACGACCGACCACCTTCTGGACCAGATAGAGCGTGCCCACGACGTTGGTGTTGATGACGTGGATCCAGTCGTCGAGCCGCTCGTCCAGGAAGGCGTGGCCGAGCCCGTTACCGGCATTGGCCATCAGCACGTCCACCGGCCGCTCGCCGATCTTGTCGATGAGCTGGTCCACGCCGCCACGTTCGGCGAGGTCCACCTGCAGGTGCTCGACCTTTACGCCCATCTTCCGGAACGCGTCCGCCGCCTCGACGATCTCCGGCCGGTCGGCCGCGATGACGAGGTCGTGGCCGTTCTCGGCGCACAGCTTGGCGAGTTCGTAGCCGATACCGGACGAGGCGCCGGTGACCACGGCGAGCGGGCGAAGGTCTTCTGACATGGCGGGGATCCCTGGGCAGGTTTCCTGGGTGGAAGCCCGCCCAACCGGCCGCCCGGGGCGGCGGTTCCCCGAGTTCGCCTATGGCGCCTCGAAGCCGTCGCGCAGGAACGCTTCGGCCATGCCGCAATGCATGGCGACGCCGCGCGCCATGGCGCGCTCGTCCAGCACCATCCGGTTGGAGTGCAGCGCGCAGCAGGTGCGGAAGTCGCCCCCCTCCGGCGTGGCGCCCAGGAAGACCATGGCGCCGGGGACCTTCTGCAGCACGTAGGCGAAGTCCTCGGCGCCCATCACGGGCGCCGGCAGGTTGCGGAACGCCTCAGCCCCGAACAACCCGCCCGCCACGCGTCCGGCGAGGTCGACGGCGCGGGCGTCGCAGACCGTCACCGGGAATCCGGGCGTCAGCGTCACGTCCGCTTCTGCCCGGTGGGCGCGGGCGATGTTGGTCGCCAGCCGCTCGATCCCGGCATGCGCCAGCTCGCGCGAGCGCTCCGAGAACGAGCGGATCGTGCCCTCGATCACCGCCTGCTCCGGGATCACGTTGTTTGTGGTGCCCGCCTCGATCCGCCCGACCGTGACCACGACGGGGTCGAAGGCCGGCACCGTGCGCGTGACCATGGCCTGGATCGCGGTCACGATTTCGCAGGCGGTCGGGATCGGATCCAATGCGTCGTGCGGCTGAGAGGCGTGTCCGCCCTGGCCGTTGACGATGATCTCGAACCGGTCGGCCGCCGCCAGCAGCGGCCCCGGCCGGCTGCCGAAGGCGCCGAGCGGCGCATTGGGGGTGACGTGCAGGGCGAACGCGGCATCCGGCAGCGGATCGAGCAGCCCGTCGTCGATCATGTGCCGCGCGCCGTGGAAACCCTCCTCGCCCGGCTGGAACATGAAGACCACCGTGCCCGCGAGCGCCTCGCGACGCGCGCTGAGCGCCTTGGCCGCGCCCACGAGCATGGCCACGTGGGTGTCGTGGCCGCAGGCGTGCATGGCCCCCGACACGCGCGAGGTGAAGGCCAGCCCCGTCTCCTCCTGCAACGGCAGGGCGTCCATGTCGCCGCGCAGGAGCACGGTGCGTCCGTTCGCCGGGCCATTCAGCACCGCCACGAAGCCCGACGTGGAAGGTCCCTCGCGGATCTCCAGCGGCAGGCCCGCCAAAGCCGCCTTGGCCTTGGCCGTCGTCTTCGGCGTGTCCAGCCCCAGCTCCGGCTCGGCATGGATCGCGCGGCGCAGCTCTATGAGCTCCGGCAGCAGCGCCTCGCCGGCGGCGGCCCAGTGGTCGGAAAGCGGGAGTTCGGTCATGGCGGCCTCCGGAAAGGGCGGCCACGTTGGCCCGAGGCGGCTGGCGTTACAATCCCCCGCCGGCGCTTCGACGCGGCTCCGGACCTACCCGCGCGAGGTCGCCGGCTGGTCATCGTCGCACGCGACGTCGCCGAGCTTCTCGAGCCCTTGCCACAGCTCGACGGTTGGGTGGCCCCCGTCGCATAGCTCGCTGGCCTTGCGCCGGGCCTCCTGCAGGTCCTTGGCCTCGATCCAGTCGCCCCAGGTGATCCTGCCGGCAGGATTGAGAAGATAGGCGCGGAACGTAGCCATGGCGAAAGTCCGGACAGACGGGAAGCTGCTTCGTGGCATGTAGGACCTGCCTGGCCTCCCGAAAGCCGGTTGGTCGGCGGCGCGTCGGCAGAGCTTCCATTGGTCGCACGGACCGACGCAGCTGCGTCTCCCGCCGGGCCGCCCGCGATCCCACGCGGCGCCTTCGCCTGCGCCCCGCCAGGTTTCGATCCGGTCTTTCGCCGGTGGGAGCGGAGACGCTACAGTCGATCCGTGACGACGCCCTCGCCGACAGCCGCCGTGGAGAGCCTGCTCGCCTTCTGGGCGGACGCCGGGGTCGACGGTCTGTTGCTCGACGAACCCGTCGATCGCATCGAAGCGGGCAGGATCGCCCCTCCGCAAGCCCCGGTTCGCAAGGTCGCCCCACCGGTCCTCCAGACGCCGGCGCGCAGCCAGCCCGAACTTTCCGGCGCGGTCGCGGAGGCGCAGGCCCGGGCCGCCGAGGCCTCCGACCTCGAGGCGCTCGCCGCCGCCATTGCGGCCTTCGATGGTTGTGCGCTCAAGTTCGAAGGCGCCGCCCGCCAGTCCGTCTTCGCGCGTGGCCGGCCCGACGCGCCAGTCATGGTGATCGGCGAAGGCCCGGGGGCCGAGGAAGACGCCAAGGGGCTCCCCTTCGTCGGCCGCGCGGGTCAGCTCCTCGACCGGATGCTGGCGGCCGCGGGAATCTCCGAGCGGGTGCTGATCACCAACACGGTCTTCTGGCGTCCGCCCGGCAACCGCACGCCCACGACCGCCGAGCAGACGATCTGCGCCCCCTTCCTCGAGCGCGCCATTGCGCTCGTTCAGCCGAAGTTGCTGCTGCTGGTGGGCGGAGCCTCGGCCAAGGCGATGCTCAAGCGAGAGGAGGGAATTCTCTCTCTTCGAGGACGTTGGTTCGAATGGCGTTCCGGCGATGGCGGTCTCGAAGTTCCCGCCCTTCCCACCCTGCATCCCGCCTTCCTCTTGCGCCAGCCTGCGGCGAAGAAGCGCGCTTGGCTGGACCTCCTGACGCTCACGGAAAGGCTTGATCGTCCGGAACGGCGCAGCTAGCCCTAGGGGCGGGGACGCAACTTAGGGCCGCACCGCCTCGCGTTGGGGGGCTCGCGGAGACGGCATGACGCTTAAGAAGCGCCTGCAGGTCGGGACAGCGAGCCTGATCTGCTTCGCCGCTGTTTCGACCGCCGCCCTGGCGGCCACGCCGCATGCGCTGTCTTCGGACGACGCCGAGCATTACGTGGCCGCCTTCCAGGACGTCGATCGCGGCGATTTCATCGACGCCGAGATGCAGGCTTCGTCCGTCAAGGACAAGTCGCTGCTGGGCTACATCTCGTTCGGCCAGCTGATGCATCCCACGGCCCACAGGGCCGCCTTCGACGAGCTCGCCGGCTGGCTCGCCAAGTTCCGCGACCTGCCCGTGGCCGATCGCATCTTCGCGCTTGCCACCCGGCGCAAGCCCGCCGACGCCGCCGATCCGCCCCAGCCGTCGCTGATGATCGGCCCCGACGTCGACAGCCGCAGCGCGCCCACTTCCGCTAGCTCCGAGCGCGCGCAGATGGCCCGCGAAGCCTACTTCGCCGGCGACCTGCAGCGGGCCCTAGAGCTCGCGCCCCGCGCGGGCGAGCGGTTCATCGCCGGCCTCGCCGCCTATCGCCTCGGCCGCCTGGACCTCGCGGAGCGCTATTTCGCCGAGCTCGCCCGCGACCAGGGCCAGGATTCCTGGACGCGCGCCTCGGGCGCGTTCTGGGCCGCCCGCTCGGCCGAGGCGCTCGGCCAGCCCGATCGCGCCAAGAGCTATCTGAGGGCGGCAGCCGAGTCGCCCAACACCTTCTACGGCATGATCGCGGCGCGCCGGCTGAAGCTAGAGGATGCGGCTCCGCCCAGCATCGACAGCCTGATCCAGGCCTCCTACACCCTGCCCTCGCCGGAGGTGTCGGCCTTCGTGCGCGACAACCACCGAGCCCATCGCGCGGCGGCGCTGGCCCAGATCGGCCGCCTGCAGGAGTGTAGCGAGGAACTACGCGCCGGACTCGCGCTCGCCCATACCGACGAGGACCGCGCCCGCTGGACCATGCTCGCCGCCACCCTCGGCGTGCCGACGATCGAAACCTCCGCCGTCGCGGGCGAGCCCCGTATCGCCTCGATCTCCTCCTACCCGACGCCGGACCTCGAGCCGCTCAGCGGCTTCACCGTGGACAAGGCCCTGGTCTATGCGATCGTGCGCCAGGAGAGCGCCTTCAATCCGGGCGCGGTCTCGCCGAAGGGCGCGATCGGCCTCATGCAGCTCATGCCGGAATCCGCCGCGCGCACCGCCGGCGACGACCGGCTGAAGAGGAACGCCAGTCCTCTTTTCGACGCGTCCTACAATCTCCGCATCGGACAGGACTACCTCACCTGGCTCATGCAGCACGGCATGGGCTACGACCTGCTGCGGATCGTGGCGGCCTACAACGGTGGTCCGGGGCTGGTGACCAAGACGGCGCAGCAGCTCGGGCCCTCGGCCGACGATCTGCTGCTCATAGAGAGCATCCCCGCCTTCGAGACCCGCGCCTATGTGCAGAAGGTGATGGCCGGCTACTGGACCTATCGGCGTCTGTTCGGCGAAGGCACGCGCAGCCTGGACGCCCTCGCCGGCGGCCCCGCTCAGGTGGACGCGCGCCTGGATCTACCCGATCCGATCGGCGCGCTTGCCGAGAACGCGGCGCAGGCGCCTCAGGTCGGGATGCAGTAGCGCCCGGGCTTTCTCCCGCCCGATCAGCACCGCGTAGGGGGCGGCCCGCAGAAAGCCCCCACCCTCGCCCTTCACAACGGCTTCTCCCCCGCCGGCGCGGAGATGACCGCCGAGCTCCACCGTCCATCCACCGCGGGGCCGGAAATCTGTCCGCAGCACCAGCAGCCGGTCCGACTTCGAGACACCGATCGCCCCGCGGAGCGTCCCGGCCAAGTTCGCGCCCGTCTCCTCGCGCAGGATCTTGAGCAGCTCCGCGGGCCCGCCGCCTGCGATCAGCACCTCGCGGACGAGACCGTCCACGGCCGCGCCCGTGAGCGCCGCCAGCAGCTGCGTGAGCCGCTCGCCTTCGTCTTCGGCCGCGTCAACGATCACCGACAGCATGGCCGCGACCTGCCCGGGCGATCCCCGGTCCGTCAACTGAGTTCTTGTTTCGTTCCCGCCGAAAGGCTAGCCTGCCCGCGTGACGACCTTCACCCAGCAGCTCAGGGGCCGCGGCGCCCGCTCCAACCGCACCGGCCGTTACGAGGCGGAGGTGCGCGAGACCTTCGACGACGGCTGGACGCCCGAAGACGAGACTGTCCAGGCCATCAGGACCACCGTCTCGCCCGAGAAGGCCAAGGTGATCATCACGCATAACGACAGCCCCGACGTCGGCTTCTCCGCCTCGATCAATCCCTACCGGGGCTGCGAGCACGGCTGCATTTACTGTTACGCCCGCCCCGCCCACGCCTACATGGGCCTTTCACCCGGCCTCGACTTCGAATCCAAGCTGTTCTTCAAGCCCGAGGCGGGTCGCCTTCTAGAGCGGGAGCTCAGCAATCCCCGCTACATCCCTGAAATCATTCATATCGGTGGCAACACAGACCCTTATCAGCCGCAGGAGCGGACGCTCCGCGTCACCCGCGGGGTGATCGAGGTGCTGGAGCGCTTCAACCATCCGTTCTCGGTGATCACCAAGTCGGCGCTGATCGCGCGAGACATCGACGTGCTGGCGGCCATGTCGGAGAAGGGCCTGGTCCGCGTGGCGATTTCGATCACCACCCTCGACCGACGGCTCGCACGCTCCATGGAGCCCCGCGCCGCCACGCCGGAGCGCCGGCTGGAGGCGGTGAAGCGGCTCTCCGACGCCGGCGTTCCGGTCATCGTCATGTTCGCCCCCTGCATCCCGGGCCTGAACGATCACGAGATGGAGCAGGTTCTGGAACGCGCGGCCGAAGCCGGCGCGAAGGGCGCAGGCTACGTGGCGCTCCGCCTGCCGCTGGAAATCAAGGACCTCTTCCAGGAGTGGCTCTCGACCGACCACCCCGATCGGGCCGCCCGCGTGATGTCGCTCGTGCGGCAGATCCGCGGCGGCAAGGACTACGACAGCCAGTGGGGCAAGCGCATGAAGGGCGAGGGCCCCATCGCCGCCCTGATGTCGCGCCGCTTCGCCACCGCCAAGCGGCGCTACGGCCTCGACCAGCCGCTTTCGCCGCTCGACCTCACCCAGTTCCGCATTCCGCCCAAGGCGGGCGACCAACTCGGGCTGTTCGGCTGAGACCGCCCCGCTACCGCTCGAAAACGCCCACGAGTTCGATGTGCGGCGACCACAGGAACTGGTCCACGGGCAGCACGCGGGCCAGGCGGAAGCCGGCGTCGACCAGGGTCCGCGCGTCGCGCGCGAAGGTCGCGGGATTACAGGAGACGCCGATGACGCGCGCCACGGCCGAGCGGGCGAGTTCGGAGGCCTGTTCCGCCGCCCCCGCGCGCGGCGGATCGAACACCGCCACATCCATCCGCTTCAGCTCTTCCGCAAGAACCGGGCGACGGACGAGGTCCCGGGCCTCGGCGGTCACGCCCTTCAGGCCGGCAGCGGTGGCGACCCCGGCGGCGAGCGCACGAACCGCCTCCGCGGAGAAGTCGGCGGCATGGACCGGCGCGATCTCGGCCAAGCGGAAGCTGAATGTGCCCACGCCGCAGTAGAGATCGGCGATGCGACCGGCGCCCGCGGCGGCCTCGCCGACGAAGTGCGCCATGGCGGCCTCCGCCTCCCGCGTCGCTTGCAGGAACACCCCCGGCGGCAGCGCAACGGTGGCGCGGCCCAGCCGGACGATGGGCTGGCGCGCCAGATAGGCCACCTCGCCGTCGAGTGTCACGCGCGCCAGGTCCGCGGCGGCGGCCCGCTCGGCGATCTGCAGGCGGGCGTCGCCGGAGAGCCCGCCGGATTTCCGCTCGACCCCTGAGATATCGATGTCGAGGCCGGTGTCGGTCGCGGTCACGTGCAGCGTGGGCGCGGACTTGGGATGCTCGAACAGCGGCGCCGCCAGCCGCTTCAGCGCGGGAATCGCCGCCTGCAGCTTCGGCTCGGAGATCGGGCAGACCGCGATATCGACCAGATCCCACGACTTGCGCGCCTTGTAGCCAAGCCGAGCCGCCTCGGCCGTGCCCTTGCGGGCATGCAGCGCCAGCCGGCGTCGCGTCGCCGGGCGGGCGGCGAACGGCGCCAGGACCTCGGTCTCGATCCTCTGGCGCGCCAGCGTGGCCACGAGCCGCTCCACCTTCCAGACCAGATAGGGCGCGTGCGCCCAGTGCTGCAGCGCGCAGCCGCCGCAGGCGAAGAAGTGCGGGCATGGCGGCTCGACCCGTTCCGCGCTCGGCCTCAGCACCTCCACCAGGCTCCGCCGCTCACCTGCGCCCTTGGCCACCACCCGCTCGCCCGGCAAGGTGAACGCGACGAAGACAGGTCCCTCGGCCACCCCGTCGCCCTCGCCGCCCATGGCGGTGATCGTAAGCTCGACCGGAGGGCCGGCCGGCGGCGGGGGACGGTGGCGTCGCATCCCGCCCATTTGCCGCAGCGTCGCGCCCTCGCCTAGCCGGTAGATGAACGAAGATGAACGGTCCGCTCAACGCGCGTTCAGACAACCGAGGTCATTGTCGTCAGCAAAGGCGGCGCAAGCCGCCGCATCGGGATTCGAGAGAGAGGGGATATCCATGAAGCTTTCGAGCTTCGCGAAGGGTCTGGTCGCCACCGCCGCCGGCGCGATGACCCTGGCGTACGCAGGCGCCGCCGCCCAGGCCCAGCCCTACGGTCAGTACGGCGCGGCTCCGCCGCCTCCGCCAGGGTACGGCTATGCGACCTGCCGCCAGGAAGCCAACAGCCGCGGGCTGCTCGGCGCTCTGGTCGGCGGCGGCCTGGGCGCCGTCGTCGGCAGCCACATGGCGGCCAACCACCACCGCTCCGACGGCGGGCTGGTCGGCGCGGGCGTCGGCGCCCTTCTGGGCGCCGGCGTGGGCCACTCATCGGCGAACTGCGCGCCGAACGGCTATGCGCCTCCGCCCCCGCCACCCGAGGCCTATGCGCCACCGCCGCCCGTTGAGTACGCGCCACCCCCGCCGCCGCCGGAGGCCTACGAGGGCGCCTACGACGACGGGCCGCCGCGCTGGGCCTATGGCCGCCATGGCCGCCGCTTCCGGGTTGCGGAATCGCAGGTCGGACCGGACGGCTGCACGGTCGCGGAAAGTCCGGTCTACCTGCCCGACGGCCGGGTCCAGAAGCGCTTCGTGCGCGTCTGCCTCGACGCCTACGGCCGCTACCAGGTCGTGAACTGACGATCAGCTTCAGTCGAGCACGCCTCAAGCGCCGCCCGGGATCCGGGCGGCGCTATCTTTTTGCCCACAGCAGCACCTCGCGGTTGCCGTCGCCGCCGGCGATCGGGCTGGGCGCCGTCGCTTCGACGCTCCAGCCCGCCGCCTCCAGGAACGCGCGCACGCCGGCCACGGCCTCGGCGCGGGCCGCCTCGTCCTTCACCACGCCGCCCTTCCCGACCCGTTCGGGGCCGAGTTCGAACTGCGGCTTCACGAGTGCGACGAGCTCGGCGTCCGGCGCGGCGAGCGAAAGCGCCGTCGGCAGCGCCTTCGCCAGGCCGATGAAGCTCACGTCGGTGACGATCAAGCCGGGCGCCTCGGGGATCAGGTCCCGCGTCAGCGACCTGGCGTCCACCCCTTCTAGGCTGACGACCCTCGGGTCGCCGGCCAGCCGGACATGCAGCTGATCGCGTCCCACGTCGACGGCGTAGACGCGCGCGGCCCCACGGGTCAAGGCCACCTCGGTGAACCCGCCCGTCGAGGCGCCCACGTCCAGCACCACGCGACCGGCGACCTCGATCGGCCAGGCCTCGAGCGCATGGAGAAGCTTCAGCCCACCGCGCCCGACCCACGGATGTGCGGCCGCCGCGACAATCTCTGCGCTTTCGTCCAGGGCTTCGGACGGCTTGGCGACCGGCCGGCCGTCGGCGGTCACATTCCCCGCATCGATGGCGGCGCGGGCCTTGGCGCGGCTTTCGAAGAAGCCGCGCTCGACCAGCAGGACGTCGGCGCGCTTGTGGCCCACCCGCGCCCCGTCAGGCGGCCTGCTCTTCGAGGAACAGCTTCTTGAGCTCGTTCTTGAGGATCTTGCCGTTCGGGTTCCGCGGCAGGGTCTCGTGCTTGATGATCACCTTGACCGGCACCTTGAACGCGGCGAGCCGCTCGGCCACGAAGGTCCGCAGCTCCTCCTCGCTCGCCTCCGATCCCGGCTTCAGGGTCACCACGGCGGCCGGCTCCTCGCCCAGCGTCCGGTGCGGGATACCGACGATGGCGGCGTCCATCACGGCGGGATGATCGTAGAGGACGTTCTCCACCTCGACGCAGTAGATGTTCTCGCCGCCCCGGATCAGCATGTCCTTGGCCCGGTCGATGATGAAGCAGAAGCCGTCTTCGTCGACACGGGCGAGGTCCCCCGTACGGACCCAGCCCTCGACGTAGGTCTGGGCGGTGGCCTCGGGCTTGTTCCAGTAGCCCTTGCAGTTCATCGGCCCGAACGACCACAGCTCGCCCACCTGGCCGGGCGGCAGGATCGTCCTGCCATCTTCCGGATCGCGGATCTCCAGCTTGGCGACGGCGGCGGCCGGGCCGCAGCTGTCGGGCCGGTTCACGTAGTCCTCGGCGCCGTTGGAGGTTACCGTGGCGCAGGTCTCGGTCATGCCCCAGCCCTGGCCGGGCTGCGATTTCGGGAACGTCTCGCGCAGACGCCGGACGAGCTCGGGCGCCGAAGGGGCGCCGCCGTAGGCCACGCTTTCCAGCGAGGAGAGATCATAGTTCTGCCGGGCCGGATGCTCGATCAGCTGCCAGGCGATGGTCGGCACCCCGCCCGCCGCCTGGATCTTCTCGCGCTCGATCAGTTCGAAGGCGCGGATGGGGTCCCACTTGTACATCATGACCAGCTTCGCGCCGCCGAACAGCGACGGGTTGAGGATCGCCATCAAGCCGGTCACGTGGAAGAACGGCACCGAGATCAGGGACGACCGCTGCGGAGCGTCGGGATCCAGCGACGGCGGCGCCTCGCCCTTGCGCAGGAAGCTGCGCGCGCCCGCGGCGGCGCCTGTCAACACGGCGGTGTTGACGGCGCGATTGGTGGCGAGCGCGCCCTTGGGCCTGCCCGTCGTGCCGGAGGTGTAGCAGATGGTGGCGTCGTCCTCCGGGCCGATTTCCGCCGGCGGCAGCGCGGCGTCCGGCAGGTGCTTCCAGTCGTTCGGCGCCCCGATCACGCTCTCCAGCTTGGTGACCAGCGGATGCGCGATCTCCTCGGCCTGGTCGCGCGAGACGTAGACGCGCACGAGCTCGGGGCAGTTGTGCAGATGTTCGGTCAGACGCTCGTAACGCTCGGCGTCGACGACGGCGATCTTCGCGCCGGAATCCGTCAGGCCGTACTCCAGCTCAGGGCCGGTCCACCAGGCGTTCAGCGGCGTCACGATCGCCCCGAGCGAGGCGGCCGCGTAGAAGGCAACCGCCCATTCCGGCACGTTGCGCATGATCACCGCGACGCGATCGCCTTTGACGACGCCCTCGTCGGCCATGGCGTTCGCGAGCCGGGCGACGGCGCGGAAGAACGCCTCGTAGGACACCCGCTCGTCCTCATAGACGAGGAAGACCTTCTCCCCGTGGGCGCGGGAGGCCTCGACGACGGCGCGCAAGCTGGGCGGCGCGTTTTTCCAGACCTTCATCGGCACGCCGCGGATGACAATCTCTTCCGTCTCCAGCGGGCTGCCCGGCTGGGTCAGAAGCGCATGGGCCTGGTCGATGGACATGGCGGGCCAGCCGGGCGGAAGGGCGGGCTCGGGCATGGGGCGTTCTCCTGTACTCGCGCGCAGGGTCTGGCGCCTGCGCCGCTCGTAAGTGAACAACCATAACCCAGGGGCGGACGCAAACGGCCGTTTGAAGGCGTCGACATGCGTCCGCGCCCTTCGGGTCACCTCCCCCTCAGCGGGGGAGGATTTCGCGTCAGCGAACTCCGAACAACGCCATGACGTCGTGGCGGAAGGCGGCCTGGCTGCCCGGGCGCGAATAGAACATGTGGCCGCCCGGATAGACGTGCAGCTGAATGCGGTTCGGATCCTTCACCGGCATGTCGTCGACCACCAGCTTCGAGATGAAGTAAGGGCACGACAGGTCGTCGTAGCCGTGCGCGATCAGCACCTTCATCTTGGGATCCGCCGCTATGGCCCGGCGAAGGTCGCTGGTGGCCTCCTGCAGCTCCACACCCTTCTGCCAGGCCTTGCCCACCTCCTCGGACAGGGCGTTGTAGCGGCCATCGTATTTCCAGCCGACGATGCGCGTGTCGAAGTCGACCATGGCGCTGGTGGTCGGCGCGATGATCGCATCCAGGATGGGATCGCCGCGGCGAATCTCCGGCGACCACGGGAAGGGGTCCTCCTGGGTCACGTTGGAGTCGTACCAGCTGCCGATACGGCCCTCCTTGCGATACAACTCGCGCAGGAAGGCGCGGCTCTCGATGCGCCCCCCCGACAGTTGCACGAACTGCCGGTCGAGCCCCGTGTAGGCGGTGACCTTGTCTACGATGCGTGCGAGCGCCGCCGGATCGCTGCGGCCCTTCAGTAGATCGACCACGTACTGGCCGCGCGCGTAGTTCTCGACGTCGGCCATCAGTTCGGGCGAGAGCGTCTTGCCTTCGCGCTCATAGTTGGACGCGGCCATCGAGGGCAGCGTCGTCACCCAGGGCATGGGCGAGAAGTCGCCCGCCTGGTCCGCCGGCGGCTCGAGATAGGGCGAAACCATCACCACCCCGTTCACCCCGATTCCCATCGAGGTCTGCAGGTAGTAGGTGATCTTGGGCGCGCGGAAACCGCCGTAGCTCTCGCCGGCCACGTACTTGGGCGAGGCCATGCGGCCGTTCTTCAGAAGCCAGTCGTAGACGATGCGCGACAGGTACTGGATGTCCGGCTTGATCGAATAGAAGCGCTTCTTCGTCTCGTCCTTGTCGACCAGCGACCGGGAAAAGCCGGTGCCGACCGGATCGATGAACACCAAGTCGGTGAAGTCGAGCCAGGTGCCCGGGTTGTCGACCAGCCGCGGCGGGTCGGACGGGCTGTCGCCCTGGGCGCCGAACTGAACGCGCTTGGGGCCGATCGCGCCCAGGTTCAGATAGACCGACGAAGCGCCTGGTCCTCCGTTGAAGGCGAAGGTCACCGGCCGGTTGATGTCGTGCGGACCGTCGAGAACGTAGGCGGTATAGACCACCTCGGCGATCTTCTTGCCCTTCTCGTCGCGGACGGGGATCGAGCCTACCGTGGCGGTGTAGTTCAGGGTCTTGCCGCCGACATGGGTCACCTGCTTGGCGGAAGCATCGGCCGGGAACGGCGGGAACTCGCCCTTCTCCTTCTCGCCCTTGTCCTTGCCGTCGGACCTGGCATGGGCCTCGTCAGCCGCCCAGGCGTGGCTGGTGGCGGCCGCAAAGCCAAAGGCCAGGGCCAGCGCGGCGCAGGCCGCGGTGATCACTCTACGCATCCAGGAATCCCCCCGAAGATCGCGGCACTTTGGCCAAGATCAGGGGCGCTGCAAGCGAAACCGCGGTTCGGCAAGGCGGCGGCCTTGCCGCGGTCGCTCGCCGTGGGGCGGGCTTCCCTACCCCGTCTTGCCGGTGTGCTGACTGAGCGCCTGCAGGGCGGCGAAGCGCGCTTCAAGCTTCTCGGTCAGGGCCTTGGCGTCGGCCGGAGCCATCTGGGAGAGGATCGCGGAGAGTATCCTGGGCTTCATCCTGGCCGCGATCGAAAGCCGGACGGGGTCATCCAGTAGCACCAGGCGGGCGGCGGCGTCCTTGGGCTTCATGGCGCTGTAGACAGCCACCATGCGCGCCGTCTCGGCGTCCTGCACGTCGCTGGCCTGCTGCAGCAGCGCCTGGACCTGAGCCTTGACCTGCTCGAGGGCCTGGGTGCGCGCGTCGAGCTTCGCCTCTGCCGCCTGGAGGACAGCGGCCTGGTTGTCGAGGGCGGCCTGCCGCTGATCCAGCTCCTGCCGGCGCTGGCCAAGCGACTGGAGAACCTGGAGATCGGCCGGCGAGACGCCGGTCGCCGAGGCCAGGGCGCCGGTCGACTCCGCGCAGGGCGCGGGCGCCTGCGGCCGGGCCGGGGACTGGAGATTCGGCAGGACATGGGCGGCGGCGATGCCGCCGGCGCCGAGCACGCCCGCCGCGACCAGCAGGGTCTGCGGCCGCAGGCGGGCCATCCATTTCGCGCGAGCCATGCTCATTCCTCGATCGGCCGGGACCGCGCCCGCGGCGCGCCCCGACGAAGGAGCCGCATGGTGGTCGAACGCCGTTAAGGACCGGGCAAGCAGCACGGTTTACGGGGGTTTACCTTGCGCTCGTCGCCCCTGCGCTGCACACGCCTCAGGCCTTCTCGAGCGCCTTGTCGATGTCCGAAGCGTCGTGCCGCTCCGGGACGCCACCGTCGCCGGCCCGGTTGACGCGGCGACCGCGCTGCACCGCAGGACGCTTTGCGATCTGATCGGCCCAGCGGTTGAGGTTTTTGTAGTCGGCGACCGCGAGGAACTCGCCCGCGCCGTAGACCTGTCCCTTGGCGAGCGCGCCGTACCAGGGCCAGACCGCCATGTCGGCGATCGTGTAGTCGTCGCCCGCCAGGTATTCGGCCTCGCCCAGACGGCGATCGAGCACGTCCATCTGGCGCTTCACCTCCATGGCGAACCGGTCGATCGCATATTCGATCTTGAAAGGCGCATAGGCGTAGAAATGGCCGAAGCCGCCGCCGAGGTAGGGTGCGGAGCCCATCTGCCAGAAGAGCCATGACAGGGTTTCCGCCCGCTTGGCCGGATCGGTCGGCAGGAAGGCGCCGAATTTCTCGGCCAGGTGCACGAGGATCGCGCCGGATTCGAAGAGGCGGATGGGCTCAGGACCCGAGCGGTCCATGAGCGCCGGGATCTTCGAGTTGGGGTTCACATCCACGAACCCGGAACCGAACTGGTCGCCCTGCCCGATGTTGATCAGCCAGGCGTCGTACTCCGCACCCTTGTGGCCCGCGGCCAGCAGCTCTTCGAGCGCGATGGTGACCTTCTGTCCGTTCGGCGTCGCGAGCGAGTACAGCTGGAAAGGATGCTTGCCGACCGGCAGCTCCTTGGCGTGCGTTGGCCCGGCGATCGGCCGGTTGATGTTGGCGAAGCGGCCCCCGTTCTCCTTGTTCCAGGTCCAGACCTTGGGCGGCACATAGTCGGCCGGGTGGTTGGCAGGCGCTTCCGACATTCTGAACGAGCTCCGGATGGAAGTGGGCGACCCTTGGCGAGGCATATCGGGCCGCGCGCGGCCCAGCGCAACGGTGAAGAGTCCGCGGGGCTCCTGCGAAACCGGCGAGCGGCCTCGGCGGTTAGGCGCCGCATGACTTTCCGTAGCCTTGTCAGGGCGGCGCTGCCCTGGGCGCTCGCCAGCCTCGTGTGCGCGGCGGGACCATCCGCGGCGGCGCGCCCGCACCGCCACTTCGCCCGTCAGCACGCGCACGCGTCTGCGCGAGCGCGCCCTCAGCGCGGGCTCGCGTCCTACTTCAGCGTGCGGAAGTCCGGGCGGCGGACGGCGGATGGAAAGCCGCTTCGCGCCACACGGATGGTCGCGGCGAGCAAGACCCTGCCGCTCGGGACGGAAGCCAAGGTGACGAACCTCCACAACGGCAGGTCCGTGAAGGTAAAGGTGGTCGACCGCGGCCCCTATGTCAGGGGGCGCATCATCGACGTCTCGCCGAAGGCGGCCCGAAAGCTCGGGATGCGGCGCGATGGCGTGGCCCTGGTGCGGGTGCGGCCCTTGCGCCTGCCCGGCCCGGCCCGCTGAGCCGAGCGCGCCGCGATCAGGCGACCGCCCCCAGCCGGGCGAGCGCGGCTTCGAGCTTGGCCTTGGCGGCCTCCGCCTCGGCGAGGCGCTCACGGTTCTCCTCCACCACCTCCTCCGGTGCGCGAGCGACGAAGTCGGGATTTCCCAACTTTCGCGAGAGCTTTTCGATCTCGCCGCCGTGGCCGGCCACCTCCTTGGCGAGACGCGCGCGCTCGGCGGCCAGGTCGATGAACTCGGCGACGGGCAGAGCGAGCGTCACGCCCTCCACGACGTAGGGGATCGCGCCTTCCGGAGCGGCGTCCACGAAACGGAGCTCCGAAACGCGCAGGAGCTGACCGATCAGCGGGGCGCTGCTCTCGAGAAGTGCGCGCTGCGCGGGCGTGGCGTCGAGCACCAGCAGAGCGGGTCTGGCGGCAGGCGGCACGTTGAGTTCGGCACGAACGGATCGGCCTTCGGAGATGGCCTCGATGATCAGGGCGATTTCGGCGTCGGCGTCCGAATGGATCAGGCTGTCGGAAAGCTCCGGCCAGGGGGCGGTCATCAGGAAGTCGCGGTGCGCGCGGGCCGCGCCGAAGTCGGCCGTCTGCCCCCACAGCTCCTCGGTCAGGAACGGCATGATCGGGTGGAGCAGCTTAAGGATCTCGTCCAGGACCCACGCGGCGCTGGCCTGGGTCTCGGCCCTGGCGGCTTCGTCGGGGCCGTTGAGGACGGGCTTGGAGAGCTCGACGTACCAGTCGCAGAAGCGGTTCCAGATGAAGCGGTAGAGCGCATTCGCCGCCTCGTCGAAGCCGCAGTCGGCCAGCGCCGCGGTGACCGCCCGGGCGGTGCGCACCGTCTCGCCGACGATCCAGCGGTTGAGCGCGAGCTTCACCGAAGACGGATCGAAGCCTTCGGCCCGCGCGCAGCCGTTCATCTGACAAAAGCGCGTGGCGTTCCACAGCTTGGTGCCGAAATTCCGATAACCTTCAATGCGCTGGCGCGAGAGCTTGATGTCACGCGCCGCCCCGCTCATGGCCGTGAGCGTGAAACGCAGCGCATCGGCCCCGTAGTCGTCCACCAGTTCCAGGGGGTCCATGACGTTCCCCTTGGACTTGGACATCTTCGCACCGCTGGCGTCGCGCACGAGAGCGTTGATGAAGACCCGTTTGAAGGGGACCTCGCCCATGAAGTGGAGGCCCTGCATCATCATCCGGGCGACCCAGAAGAAGATGATGTCGAAGCCCGTTATCAGGGTGTGGGTCGGGTAGAACCGCGCCAGATCCTCTGTCTTCTCCGGCCAGCCGAGCGTCGAGAAGGGCCACAGCGCCGATGAGAACCAGGTGTCGAGGACGTCCTCGTCCTGGCGCAGGTCGGTCGGGCGGCCGTAGTGCTCTTCCGCCTGGCGCTGGGCCTCGGCTTCCGTCTCCTCGACGAACACGCGCCCGTCGGGCCCGAACCAGGCGGGGATGCGGTGGCCCCACCAGAGCTGGCGCGAGATGCACCAAGGCTGGATGTTCCGCATCCACTCGAAATAGGTCTTCTCCCAGTGCTTCGGCGCGAAGACGGTGGCGCCCTCCTCCACAGCCTTGATGGCGGGACGGGCCAGGATCTCGGCGTTCACGTACCACTGGTCAGTCAAATAGGGCTCGACCACGACACCGGAGCGATCGCCATGCGGGACCACGTGACGGGTCTTCTCGATCCCCCGCAGCAGGCCCAGACGCTCGAACTCCTCGACCACCTTCTTGCGCGCCGCAAAGCGGTCCAGGCCGCGGTATTCGGGAGGCGCATTGTCGTTGATACGGGCGAAATCGTCGAGGACGTTGATCATTGGCAGGTTGTGCCGCTTGCCGACCGCGAAGTCGTTGAAGTCGTGGGCGGGGGTGATCTTCACCGCGCCCGACCCCTTCTCCGGGTCGGGATATTCATCGGCGATGATCGGAACCGGCCGGCCCACGATCGGGAGGCGCACGGCCTTTCCGACGAGGGAGGCGTAGCGCGCGTCGGAAGGATGCACCGCGACGGCGACGTCGCCCAGCATGGTCTCCGGCC
>JAGWSE010000162.1 GCA_028869395.1 Alphaproteobacteria bacterium
CCCACGGCCCAGACGGCGCCCGTGACGAGCCCGAGGACGGCCCAGCAGGGGACCGGGATCGGGACCCTGAACTGGACCCGGAACCGGCCCTGGAGGAGCGCCCGGCAGGACACCGAGAACGCGACCGGCAGACCCCGCGACGGCGGCAAGGCGCGGGGCGTCCCTGGCGCGCGTTGGGGGGCGCAGGCCCAGGATTCACGGGGCGTCGGCGGGGACAAGCCTGATCTCGTCCCGGCCCGGGCGCACGCGCATGGGGGTGAACATCGCCAACCGACGCACGGTCGAGGCCTCGTCCTCGATGCGCAGCACACCCGTGACGCGACGCGTGGCCAGCGCGCGATCGTCGATGCGAAGGGGCTGGGCGAAGTAGGGATTGAGGTCCTCCACCACCTCCGCCAGCGGCGTATCGCGCAGCACCAGCCGTCCCGTGCGCCAGCCGAACGCATCGGCGGCGTCCACCTGGCTCACCCGCGCCGTCCCGCCCGGGGCCAGATTCATCTGCTGTCCCGCCTGAACCTGCAGCGCCGCGGGCTCGCCGGCGCCGGAGGGGCGGAACCGCACCGATCCGCGCCGGACGGTGAGCGCCAGGGATCCGTTGCGCGCGCGCACGTCGAATTCCGTGCCAAGGTCCCGGATCCTGCCGCCTGGGACGGTGACGATGAAGGGACGGCTGGGGTCATGCCGGACTGTGAACGCCGCCTCGCCAGAGAGGAGGGAGACCTCGCGGGTCCGCGCGCCCGTTCGCACCCGGACGCGCGTTTCGGCGTTCAGCTCGAGGCGATCGCCGCTCGCCAGCAGGATGGCTCGGCGCTGCCCCCGAGCCGTGGCGTAGACGCGCGTCGTGGTTCCCGCCGGCCAGACCTGGACGAGCGTGAGGGCGATCGCCGCCAGGGCGGCGGCCCCGGCGGCGGCCGACACCCAGGTCCGGGAGGTCCTCCACCACGACCTCTCGCCAGCCGACCGACTGCTTCGCGCCGCTTCGCGCCGGGACGCCGTGCGCAGGCCCCGGGCGGGCTGCTCCACCGGCGCAGGCTGCGGCGCGGTCGCAGCCCCCGAGATCGACTCCAGGGTCTCCAGGACCTGGTCATAGGCCTGCCTGTGGTCGGGCGAGGCGCTCAGCCAGGCGTCGAACTCGAGCAGTTCCGCCTCGCCGATCTCGGCGTCCTGCAAGCGCACGGACCATCTCGCGGCCGCCTCGCGGTGATCGGTCATGGCCGCCTCCGTTTGGCCGTTTCGCCCTGGCTCGCCGCGTCCTCCGCCTCCGGCCAGGTGAGCGCCTTGAGCGCCGCGGTCATCTGCTTCTCGACCGCCTTGAGCGATATGCCGAGGATCCGCGCCGTCTCGGAGCGGGAACGCCCCTCGAGCCTGTGCAGCCGGAAGACCTGCTGTCGCCGCGGGGGCAGGCGCTCGACACGCGCCAGCAGAGCTGTCAGGGCCTGTTGCGCCGCCACCGCCTCGTCCACCGCGGGCCCCTCGACCCGGGCCTCGCTCGCGCCGCCCAGGCGCAGGACGCCCCAGGCCCTGTCGGCCTCGGCGGCGCGACGCTGGCGTCGCAGGTGGTCGTTGGCCAGGTTGGCGGCCATCCGGTAGACGAAGGCCGCCGGGTTCTCGACCTCGAGCGCCGGGTCGACCGCGGCGACCTTGATGAAGAGGTCCTGGGCCAGGTCCTCGGCCGCGCTGCGCGAGGCGCAGCGGGTGGCCAGGTACCGCACCAGGTTCTCCCGCCGCGCGAGATAGGCCTCGATGAGCCTGATGCGGACGGGCTCTCGGGGCGCGCCCTGCGCGGCCTGCTCCGACTTCACCCGCGGCGCGCCCACAAGCCCCCCGACACTCGCGCCCGGAAGGGGCTGCGGACCCCTTATAGCGAGAGTCGGCCCCGGGCGCGCGATATGCCGCCCACCCTGCCCTGCGCGATTTTTTTGGCCGGAAGGTGGGGGGGCGCCTCCTCCCGGGCGTCGTTGAGGTGACCGTCGCCTTCCCGGGACGGTCGCCGCTGCCGGCATAAGCCGCCCGGAGGAACCGTGCGAAGAGCCCTCGTCTGGCCGCCTGGAAGCCCCTTAGGGGGCGCGGCCGCATCAGGATCCTGCCGGGCGCTGCGCCGGGCCGGACGCCCTCGTGGGACCGGACGCGCCCGCTCGGCCGCGCATGCCGCTCCACCCTGCAACTGATCCCCTGAGGTTCCTCCATGGCGTTGCGTTTTGACCTGAAGCCCGGCGAACGGTTCTACCTGAACGGGGCGATCATAGAATCCGATCAGAAGGCCTCGATCCGGCTGCACAACAAGGCCGCCTTCCTGCGTTGCAGCGAGATCATGTACGAGAGCGAGGTCACCAGCCCCGCCCGCAGCCTCTATTTCCACGTGATGAAACTCACCCTCGGATCCGAGGACGTGGAGCTCCACAACGCGGCCATCGCCAAGGCCGCCGCAGAGCTGGGGCGCCACCTCGCCGACCCCGAGACGGCGGCGCTGCTGCGCGAGCTCATGGAGCTGCTGGACAGCGAGCGCGGCTACAAGGCGCTGACCCGCGCCGGCGCCCTGGTGCGCCGCGAAGCGGCGCTGCTCGATGCCGCCGAAGGCGCCGCGAAGGGCCCGGTAGGACAGATCAAGGACCTCGGAGCCGCCTAGACATTATCCATCATTACTGTATACCTTAGCTCCTGACACAAGTGTCAGGAGCCTTTTTTCGTATCTTGGTCATTAAACTAGCGTAACCTATAATATTAAGTACACCATTTTCGAAAACTATTGGGAAATGAATCTGTTTTAGACACATCGTCGGGCCTGACAGCCTGGCGCAGAAGCGCCTCATTCCTTAGAAATGAGGACAACCACTATGCCTATGAACTCCATCAACACGAATGTCGGCGCGATGATCGCGCTGGAGAGCCTGACCTCCACCCAGCAGCAGCTGGCCCTCACCCAGAACCGGATCAACACCGGCCTGAAGATCGCCAGCGCCAAGGACAACGGCGCCATCTGGGCCATCGCCCAGACCGAGCAGGCCCAGGCCTCCTCCCTCGACACGGTGACGAACTCGCTGAACAACGGGAAGTCGGTGCTCGACACCACGATCCAGGCGGGTTCGCAGCTGACGTCCATCCTGAACCAGATGCGTCAGAAGGCCCTCGCCGCCTCCGACGCCGGGATCGACAACGCCTCGCGCACCCAGTACCAGAACGAGTACACCAAGCTCGCCCAGTCCTACGCGAACGTCATCGCCTCGGCCTCGTTCAACGGCGTCAACCTGGTGGACAACTCCACCGGCGCGGTCTCCGCCATCGGCTCCGCCGACGGGACGATCAAGGTGACCTCGGCGCACAACAAGCTGAACGCCGCGACGGTGTTTTCGACCGACACCTCGCTCACCCTGACGGCAGGTACGGTGACGGCTCCGGCCACCACCGCGACCGTCGACACCGTCGCCGCGGGCACGACCTGGGCGGACGGCACCGGCGCGCAGGCGGCTTCGGCCCTGGCCGTGATCGACAAAGCGATCAAGTCCGTGACGTCCGGGCTCTCCAGCTTCGGCGTCGACTCCAAGGCCATCGACAACCAGATCACACTGGTGGCGCAACTGCAGGACAGCCTGAAGACCGGCATCGGCAACCTGGTCGACGCCAACCTCGCCCAGGAAAGCGCCAACCTGCAGGCCCTGCAGACGAAGCAGCAACTGGGCGTGCAGGCGCTGTCGATCGCCAACCAGTCGAGCGGCATCCTGCTGGGGCTCTTTCGGTAAGCGACGCTGATCGCATCAGGGGCCACCCCTGACAGCACTTGCGGCGGGAGGCCTCGGCTTCCCGCCGTCTCTTTTTCAAGACCCCCGCCCTCGGTCGCTGATCCTCGGCGCCGATCCTCGCGGCGGCGACGGCCACCTACAGCCCCCGCGCGCGACTGGCGTCAAAAACCACCCGACCCACGCTCCATCGGCCGCTTGGGACAGGCGTTCCCGGACCCGTTCTGCCCGGAGATCAAGCTCGTCCGGCGCTGCGGCTTCGCCTTGAATCTCGGCTTCAACCCGCTGGATGTCCACGCCGTGGACGCGGCCGCCACGGACGTGGATGGCAGCCCATTCGCGGCGCTCACGATTTCCACGCAGCCCGAGGATGACCCCGGAGCACCTGCGGGAGATCGGGCGCGTCGGGGTGGATGCAGCCCGCCTCATCATCATCGGCCTGCGGGCGAACGCCCGCGGCCGGTGGTCCAGGCCGCGACCCTGGCGGTCGCGACAGTGGCGCGCGACCTGATCGAACTCACCCTGCCGGACAAGCTCGCATCGGGTGGAGGTTGCCCGATGAGCGATCCCGAAGCGGCGCCCTTGATAGGCGACGAAGAGGGCGAACACGGCCGTCGACACTGCGATGGACGCATGGCCGCTCGCGCAGCAATCAGATCACGAGCCAGAGCTTCAATACCGTGGCGAGGAGTAGAGCCCGGCGAACATCCGGTCGAGACGGAGAGCTGATCGGCCGAATGAAGCAGGAGGCCTGCGATCAGGTCGTGCGATTCCTCCGCGAATTCCTGTCGCGTCGCCCAGGCGGTCAGGGTCAAACGCCGGCACCACGCCAAGGATCTCAAGGGTCGCGAACGCGGCCTTGAGCCACAGGCTCACCCTGAAGAGACCGCCGACCGCGCGCTCGTCCGACAGGCAGGGCCGGCCAGGGGTGTTCGCGGGCTTGGGTGCGCAATGCGGGCGGGGCATGGCGAGGGAACGGGCGCCTGGAGACGACCCTGCGGGCGGCTGCCGGGCTCAGCTCATCCACGGCAGCGCCGCCTTTGGGGACGCCGGAACTGCTCAAGGCCCCCGCTCTCAGAACGACTGCTCGAATCCCACCAGAAGGGCGCGCCCCGGCGCGAAGCTTGACCATCCGCCTTCGAGGTCGCCGGCGTCGTTGGTGAGGTAACGTGCGTCGGCGAGATTGGTCAGGTCCAGCCGCAGGTCGATGGGCTTGCCGAACGCCCTGGCGTGGTAGACGGCCGTCACCCCCGCCGTCACGAAGGCGGCGCCCCGTGCGGCGTTGGGCGCCGAGGGCGAGAGGGTGCGGACCGCGCCGCTGCCGGCGAGCAGGTCGCCCGCGAGGTCGAGGTCTCCCACGCGCCAGGTCACGCCCCCGCTGGCGGTGATCGGCCTGTCGCTGGCGAGATCGGTCCAGCGCCCCCTCGCCCCCGCCAGGGTGGCGGCGGGAAACAGCCCATCGCCCGCAAGGACGCCCAGTCCCTGGGACTTGGACAGACTGGCGTTGGCCCAGGCGGTCACCGGCCCGCGCACGTAGGTGGCCGAAAGCTCGACGCCCGCGAAGCGTCCTCGGGCAAAGGCGAAGGCCTGCGCGCTCGCCCGCCCGTACGGCGCCCGCTCCTCGATCAGGTTTCGCGCCCAGCGCCGATACAGATCCACCCCGAGCGTCACCGGGCCCAGTGCCTGCTGAGCCCCCACGTCGACATAATCGTCCCGCTCGTCGGGCAGGCGAACGCCCGGCCTCGCCTCGCCCAGCGGGGGGGCGGAGGCATAGCGGGCGTATCCGGCGTGCGCGGTGAAGCCGGCCCCCGGAGTCCAGACCAGGCTGGCGCGCGGCTGAAGGGCCGGCTCCGATCCTAGTCTTCGCAGCCAGTCCCCTCGCACCCCGGCGTTGATGGTCAGCCGGTCGCCGGGGGTCCACTCGTCCTGGACATAGATTCCAAGTGAGGTGCGCCTCGCCGACCGTCCGCCGGCCGCGCCCGGATCACGAACGGCGGCGCGGGACAACAAGAGCCCGCCGCCGGCTCTGTTCGCGCCGCCGGCGCGGAGCGAGGCGTCCATCTGCAAGCCGAAGGATGAGCGCCGTTCACGCTCGAGCGCGAGGAAGTCGGCCGCGCGGGTCGCGCCGCCGGCGAACAGCGAGCCCTGCCACGTGAATCCGTGCGCGCTGTGCTGGTATGTCCCGACGGCGTAGCCGTCCGAGGTCCGCTCGGTTCCGGCCGGCAGGTCGGTCCGCCCGATCCTGCGCCGCTCGCGCGAGCCGCCGACGATCAGGGAGACCCGGTTGTGATCGTCGATCACGTGATCGGCGAAGGCAAGGCCGCCGATCTCGCGCCGAACGCTGTCCGCCCACGGGCCGGAGACGCCCGCCACGCGGCTTCTGCCCCCCTCCAGGCTGCCGGACGCAAACAGGCTCGAGCGCGCCGCCGAGCCCCCCCACTCGAAGGCGGGCTCGAAGGCCCCACGGCTTCCGGCGAAGAACTCCGCCTGGCCGCCATGCTGGTAGAGGCCGTTCTTGGTCGTGACGGCGATGACCCCGCCGGGGGCGAAGCCGAACCGGGCCGGCAAGGCCCCGGTGATCACCCGGGTGGTCTGCGCCAGCCTGGAGCTCAGCCTGTCGGCGGGGTCGGAAATGGCTTCTGGAAGGAGCGCCCCGTTGATGCGGACCTGCACCGCGCTGGACCCGCGGATCTGCGGCCCGGAACTGGACAGGGCCACGCCGGGGGTCTGGGTAAGGATCGCACCGATGGCGCCGGTCTCGCCACCGGGTCGGTTCTCGATGGCTTCGTTGTGCAGCTCGTAGACGCTCGCGCCGAGGGCCTGATCGACGCGGGTGCGCGCGGCGTCGAGCCGTCTCGCCGTGACCACGATGGCGCTGACCGGCGCCTGGTCTTCGGCCTCGTCGCGATCCGCAGGGCCCTCCGCTCCCGCCGGGCCGCCCAGGGCCCGAGGCGCCTCCGGCGTCGCGCCTGGGGGCAGGTTCGCCCCCGGCGGCGGCGCGCCTAGGGCTGGGGCTGCGGCCCCGGTGATCAGGCCCGCCCCCGCGAGGGCGATGATCAGGCGGTCCATCTTCAGCTCTCGCGGAGGGTGCAGCGACATCGAGCAGCCTGGGTGGGACGGCTTGTTTAAGGCAGTATTATCTCCGTCAGAGTGGGAGGCGTTTGCGGCTCGATGCGCGTGCTTCTGGTGGAGGACGAATCCAGGATCGCCGAGCTCGTCGCGGCGACGCTGGCGCGGGCAGGCTTCACCGTGGATGTGCTGGTCACGGCGCAGGACGCGGGCCACGCTCTCGCGGCGACCCCCTACGACGCCGCGGTGCTCGACCTCGGCCTGCCGGATGCAGACGGCTTGCAGGTCCTTGCGGAGCTTCGCCGCCGCGGCTCTAGCCTGCCGGTGCTCGTGCTGACCGCCCGCGACGCCGTCGAGGACCGGGTGGCCGGCCTTGATGCGGGCGGCGACGACTATCTGGTCAAGCCGTTCGCCAGCGTGGAGCTGGTCGCGCGCCTCAAGGCTCTGTTGCGCCGACCAGGCGCGGCGCTGGGGACGAGGTTGCAGGCCGGCCGGCTCACCCTCGACACGCTGGAACGCGCCGCGGAAGTGGGCGGCGCGCCCCTGCGGCTTGCGCGGCAGGAGCTTGCGGTTCTCGAGCACCTGATGCGACGGCTCGGCCGCGTGGTGGCCAAGGCCCTTCTGGAGGAGAAGCTCTATGGAGACGGTGACGAACTGGGCTCCAACGCCATCCCGGTCCACGTCCATCACCTGCGCCGCAAGCTGGTCCAGTCGGACGCCAGGTGCGAGATCCACACCGTTCGGGGGGTTGGCTACTTCCTTCAGGAGACCCTCTGACCGCCATGGCGCAACCCTCGCTCGAGCGACGGCTGGTCGGCCGCCTCGTCTGGATCAGCACCCTGGCGACCGCCCTCGGCTTCGCAGGCCTGCTGCTCAAGAGCTACCGAATGGCCGCGGGACTCTCCGACGAGGGCCAGGCCGACGTGTTCGTCGCCGAGTTCCTCAAGGAAGCGGCATGGACCTTTCCGCTATTCGTGGCCGGCGTCATCACCCTGGTGGTGCTCACGGTGCGCTCGAGCCTGCAACCGCTGAGGGATTGTTCCCGCCAGGCCGAGCGCATCGGCCCTGACGCTCCGGGCCTCCGGCTGGGCCTGACGGGGCTTCCTTCCGAAGTCGCGTCCCTGGTGTCGGCCACCAACCTCGCGCTCGACCGGCTCGAACAAGGCTTCGACGCCCAGCGGCAGTTTACGGCCCTGGCCGCCCACGAGTTGCGGACCCCACTGGCCATTCTGACCGCAGGCCTCGAGAGCTTGCCGCCGAGCGCCGAGGTCCGGGCGCTCCGGGCGGACGCCGCCCGCATGGGGCGCCTGGTGGAGCAGCTGCTCAGGATGGCGCGCCTTGACGCGCTCCCCCACGCTCGCAAGGAGCCGTTCGACCTCTCGGCCTGGACCGCCGATGTGGTCGCGCAGTTGGGACCCTGGGCCGTGGCCGAGGGCCGGCGGCTGGCCTATGAAGGTCCCGGCGCGCCTGTCCCGGTGCTGGCGGACGCCGATGGGCTGGAGGCGGCCTTGCGGAATCTCATCGAGAACGCCATCCACCATTCACCGTCCGGCTCCGAGGTCTTGGTCCGGGTCGACGCCAAGCGAGGGTTGCAGGTCATCGATCGCGGGCCAGGGGTTTCCCCGGGCATCCGGCCATTGGTCTGCCAGCGGTTCTGGCGGGGGCCCGGCCGACGAGGACCCGGCGCCGGGCTCGGGCTTGCGATTGTGGACGAGGTGGCCCGCGCGCACGGCGCGGCGCTCGAGATCGCCGATACAGACGGAGGCGGCGCGACGTTCGTGCTGCGCCTGCCGCCCTGCTGACGGGGCGCCGGGTCCCGCGCTCGCCTCGGCCTCCCGCAAGGCAGATGTCAGCCGCGGTTCAGCTTGGCGACAGCTTTCGGTGTCGACGTAGTCGGGAACCGAGGGAGAACGGATGCGGATGCGATACAGCCCAGGCCTCGCCTCGATGCGGCGGGCCCGATCGGTGAACCTGGGGCCGAGTTCAGCCCCCCGCGTAACGGAGCGCGCCGGATGGCGTCTCCTGCGGCCTCTGACCTGAGGCCGGTCGCGGGCGGCGGCCGGCGCAAACGCCGGCTGGCCGCCCCCGTCCCGCTCCGGCCCGTTCCCTTCCCGGGTCGCCGCGCCGGGGACGGACGGGGTTCCGCGCAGACCTCGCCGCGGGTTGGAGGTGCGCTCGCCCAAGAGGCGATGAGTTCCAGCAGGCCGCCGCAAGCCGTTTCGGGAGCACGGGCCTCGCGGGTGCTTGTCGCCGTCACGACGAGCTTCATTCTGGCCGTGCCGGCGCAGGCCCTGGCCCAGCCGGTGACGCCTGCCGAAGTCGAGCAGATGCGCGCCGAACTGGCCGCGCTCAAGGCCCGCGTCGCCACGCTCGAGGCCAGGCTTTCGGAGCCAGCGCCGATCCCCGCTCCAGGCCGACCTCTCCCCACCGCGCGTTCGCCCGCCGTCCTGACCCTGCCGCCAAGACCTGGCGCCGATCACATCGCCGCGGGCCAAGCCCCGCCGGCGCGCCCGCCGGCCGCCTGGCGGGCGCCAGGGTCCAGAACGGATGTCCAGATCCTGGGCTACGTGCAGCTGGGCGCCTACAAGAACCTGGTCGGCAATATCGACACCCGGAAGTTCCGGGTCGGGGATATCCGCCCCCGGGGCGATCCTCAGCGAAGGCTCACCGGCGATGTCCAGGCTCAACTGCGCTCCAGCCGCATTGGCTTCGAGACCATCACCCCCACGCGGCTCGGGAAGCTGCACACCGTGTTCGCCCTGGACTTCGCAGGCTCGGAGCCCAAGCCGGACGCGCAGGAGGCGCTGCAGAACAACGGCTTCCACCTGCGGATGACGCATGTCTACGCAAGCCTGGGGCCATTTCCGCTCGGCGGCCTCGCTTCGGAAATCCTGGTCGGCCAGACCTTCTCCAACTTCATCGACGACCCGGACACGCCGGAGACCATTGACGCGGCCGGTCCGGCCAGCGTGCCGGCCGAGCATCAGCCGCAGATCCGCTACACGGTCGTGCTTGGCGAGCAGGCCTTCTCCGTCTCGCTGGAGAACCCGATGGGGGACTACCAGGGACCGGGGACATCGACCCGCTCGGACTTCGACAACACAAGCACGACAAACCTCGCTCCTGACGTGACAGCCAAGTACGAGGCGGCCGGGGCCTGGGGACACGCCCAGCTCTCGGCCCTCGCCCGTTGGTTCCAGGTGTCGGACGGGCGTGGCCACCAGGCCTCCGCCCAGGGATTCGGGGTGATCGCCGGGGCGACCCTGCGGCTCGCCGCCGACGAGCGGCTCGGTGGGGAGATCTGGTATGGGCGGGGGATTGGCAAGTACATCCCCGACGACTTCGGCACGCCCAACGGGTTCGCCGTCAGGGGGTTCGGGACCCCGCAGGTCCAGGCTGCCACCCAGGACTCCTCCGGGGCGATGCTCTGGCTACGCCATGACTGGTCGCCGGACTGGCGAAGCACCTTGGCGCTCAGCCTGGCCACGGAAACCTATGCCGGCTTCGTGACGCCGGCGCCCGATCAGGCGCCCGCTCTTCTCACGTCGCATCTCAACCTCATCTATCAGCCTCTCTCCCGCGTCGACTTCGGCGCCGAGCTCGAGTATGGCCGAAAGGCGTTCCGCAAGCAGCTTCACCTCCCCCAGGCGGACGCGCTGCGGCTGGGAGTCGGCTCGCGTATCATGTTCAACTAACCCTGAACCGGTGGCGCCGGGCCGCGCCCCTGCGTCACGGTCCCGTCAGCGGCCCCTCGGCGAGCTTCGCCATCCGTCCGCCGGGCGCCGGCATCCGGCGAGGATCGGCCGGGCTCGGCGGCGCAAGCGCCCGCCCGAGCCCGCTCAAAGCAGCCGGTAGCCTATGCCCCGTACGGTCCTGAAGACCGGCCTGCCCAGGGCCGTTTCGAGCTTGCCCCTGAGTCGGCTCATGAAGACGTCCAGCAGGTTCATGTCGACGTCGTAGTGGGAGGACCAGACCTTCTCCGCAAGCAGGGTGCGGGTGAGCACCCGGCCGCTGTTCCTCATGAAATGGACCAGCAGCGCGTACTCCCGGTCGGAGAGCTCCACCGGGCGTTCGTTCGCAAAGACGTGGCGGCCGACCAGGTCCAGGCGGATACCCTTGTGCACGAGGACGGCGTCCTCGGCCGCATCCCGTCTCGTCAAGGCCCGCATCTTGGCGAGCAGCTCTGCCAGCCCGAAGGGCTTCGGCAGGTAGTCGTCGGCCCCCAGCTCCAGGGCCTTGGCGCGATCCTCGGGTCGGTTACGCCCTGAGACGATCAGTATGGGCGTCTTGAAGCCGCTGGCGCGCCAGTCGCGCACGGCCTCGAGCCCATCGCCGTCGGGCAGCCCGAGGTCGAGGATCACGAGATCGAACCGGGCGCCGCGAAGGGCGTCGCACGCCACGCCTCGCGCCTGCGCCCATTGGACGGTATGAGCCTGCTCGGCCAGGCCCTGGCGGAGGAGCGGACCCAGGCGGGGATCGTCTTCAACGAGCAACAGATTCATGGCGAGGAGGCCTTCTCACTACGACATGGGGGGCGTCCCGGGACCAGGCGCGCCACGGCCGGACAGGGGTGCGCCTCCCCTGCCCGGCCGCCCACCGGCCGGGGCGGTGGCCCTGGCGCCGCCGGCCGGGCCGCTGTGAGGCGCAAGCCTGCAGGTCCGGCTCATCGCCGTGCTGGCGGATGCGGGCGCGCGGCGGGCGGCAAGCCGAACCAGACCAGCTCACCGCCCACGCGCTTGCCCGGCGAGGCCGCCACGTAGAGGCGGTTGAGCTCGGGAACGAGGACGCCCGACTTGCCGCCCACGGCGCTGGGCGCGCGCGCCAGTTCCCGATAGTGGTCTGGGTCGACCTCCTGGTAGACGCCCACCTGACCCACCGCGCCGGGAACGTAGATGCGCTGTCTCTGCCGGTCGAAGAACACGCCGTCGACCACGGCCGGCGTGTCGAGCATCGCCACCGTCTTGCCGCTGGCGGTGTCGAGCACGAACATCTTGGTCGGGTTGCGGGTGACCACGAACAGTCGGCCGTGGGCCTCGTCGAGGGCCATGCAGAGATTGGCGCTGGCGCCCTGGATCGGCCACTTGGCGATCACCTTGAGGCTCCGCTTGTCCACCACCGCCACGTAATTGTGGTCTGCGACGTTGACGAACAGCCGGCCTCCATGCTGCTCCGCCCGCACCGCTTCGGTGTGGTCGGAATCGAATTCAAGGCTTCTCAGAAGCTTGCCGGTCCTCGGGTCGATCTCATTGAGATAGCTGACCTTCATCCCGACGTCCTTGCCGCCGGTGACGATGTACAGACGTCCCGTGGAGGGGTCGTACTCGGCCGAGTCCGCGCCCGGCGCGAGCTTGATGCGACCGATCACCTTCAGCGAATTGGCGTCGAGCACGCGCGTGAACCCCTTGCCGCTGTCGGTCACGATGATCCGGTTCGTACCGGGGACCAGGAAGATGGCGTGCGGGGTGTCGAAGGTCTTCAGGGTGCGCTCGTGGCGCCCCGTCGCCAGATCGAAGACCTCCAGGGAACCGTGATCCTCGGCGGCCATCAGCAGCCGGTGTCGCTTCAGGTCGGCCGCGAGGTGGTCGAAGTCGCCTGTATAGCCGGGGAGCGCCGTGCGCCCCAGGAGCTTGAGGGGCGCCGCCGGAGCGCCCTGGGCGAAGGCGGCGGGCGCCGCCGCCAGGGCCACCGCGGTAACGGCGAGGGTAAGCCTACGAAACATGAGCTGGTCCGCCTTTCGGTGAGGCCCCGACCAATGGGGCCGGCTTGCTGAGGGTTGGCGTCTTTCGGGACCTTGATCCCGGCGCCGCGTCGATCGGTGATGGGCAGGACCTGCGAGCAGTTCGGCCCATCGGCCGCCAGGTCCCGGGGCGTCGCGAGGCGCAGCGGGACCTGCTGCGGCTTCACATGCGTGCGGTCAGGGCCACGAAGACCTCGCGGCCGAAGGGGTCATAGATGTCGGAAAGCAGATTGCCGTTGAGCAGGAGGGGGTTGGAGCCGTAGCCGATGATGGGAGAGCGCTTCCCGAACAGGTTGTTCACCCCGACGTGCACGTCGAACTTGCTGAAGGCGTATCCGGCGTCCACGTCAAAGTAGTCGTAGGCTGGCACGTGTGAGTCGATGGGATAGACCGTCTCGCCGGCGAAGTACTTGCTGGTTCCCTCGAAATCCATGGAACCGATGTGGCGCCAGTTGATGGAGGCCTCCGCCGGCCCCCTCGTCCAGGTCGCGCGCAGGCTGTGGCGCCAGCTGGGGATGGGCGACGTCGGCCCCTCGCCGGAACAGCTCGGCCCGTAGAGGCCGGTGCAATCCGCCGTTGGCGCGGAGGGATCCACCGCGATGGGGTTGTCGATGAGCACGCTGCCGTTGAAGTTGAAGCTGAGCCGCGACTCGGCGCCGAGCGAAAGGCTGTAGAGCCCGGCGATATCGACCCCGCTCACGCCATAGCTGCCGGTGTTGGCGCGGGTTCCCAGGATGCGCCCGCCCGTCAGGGAGCCGTTCGCGTCGCGCGTGATCAGGCTGCAGAAGATCGGGTTTCCGGTCGCGAGGCACTGGCTCAGCGACGTCTTGGCCGGGATCGAGCCGATATACTTGTCGATCTTGATCCGCCAGTAGTCGACGCTGACCAGCAGGCCCGGCGCCCAGTCGAAGTGGGTGAACACCACCCCGGCCGTCAGGGTGTTGGCCTTCTCGGGAGCGAGGTTCGGGTTGCCGCCCGTCACCACATTGACGCTGTTCGCCGTCTGGATGCGTCCGTACTGGGAGGGGCTCACGCCGGTTCGGGCGCATTCAGATTGCGTGGCGATCGGCGCAGGGCCGCTGCAGGGATCGGCGATCTGCTGCAGGCCCGACCTCTGGCCGAGGAACAGCTCGTGCCCGTTCGCCGCCCGGATGGAATGGCTGTAGCTCGCCCGGAACCGGACCGGGGCGATGGGCGCCCAGTCGACCCCCAGGTTGTAGGCGTTGGCGTCGCCTTGCGGGGAATAGCGGGCGAAGCGGTCCGAGAGGTCGAGGTTCAGGGTCTGGGCGAACGGCATGTCCTTCAGCAGGGGCGCCTTGAGTTCGGCGAACACCTCCTCCACGTGGAAGCTGCCGGCGGTGGGAAGGCTCCCGTAGAGCACATTGCTGGCGTACATGAGATCGCCGGCGGCCATGGTGGCGCTGGGCTGGTTCTTGATCTTCTCGTTCCGGTACTCGGCGCCGACGGCCAGGCCGAAGGCGTCGCTGGCCCAGGGGCTCTTCACGCCGTAGCCGCCGAGATCGCCGACGGCCTGCGCGCTGAACACCAACTGGGTGGCCGAGCCCCGGTTGCCGCCGCCTTCCGTGATGTAGGCGAGCGCGGCCGGGGTCACGCCGCCCGCCGACCAGATGTTGTAGGGCGTGCAGCCTGGATCCGAGCCGTCCACGACCGACTGGCAGACAGCCTTGCCGTTGACGTTCACGACATCCAGGGCGTTCGCAACGCGCGACGCCGAGATGTCGTTGGAGACGTACTCCCGGGCCGAGACCCGGCCATAGTTGGCGTAGGCGTCGTAGGTCCAGTTGTCGTCCAGCGCGCCCTTGATCCCGAGCACCACCCGATAGGAGGTGTGGTGGAAGGTGTCCCTCAGCGGGCCGCCCTCCACGTTGCGCCGTCCGATTCCCACCTGCGCCACATCGCTCGCGGTCAGGCCGTTGAGGGTGCAGAGGGTGTTCACCTCGTTGGCGGAAAGCAGGGGATCGCTGCAGGGGACGGCGTAGGTCTGCGGCCCGACCCCGCTCGGCGCGGTGCCGGACGGCTCGTACTGCAGGGTCGTGGAGTCGCGCATGTACTGGGCTTCAAGGTAGGCCTGCGCATGTTCGTTGAAGTCGTAGTGGGCGAATATCCCCCCCGTGTAACGCCGGTCGGGCCGCAGCAGGCTCTCCGGGGCGGTGAAGTTGTAGCCGTCCGTGGCGGGATTGAACGGGCGCAGGCCTGAGCCGCCGGCGTCCAGGGTATAGGCGTTGCCGGCCGCATCGACGAACTGGCCCGCGGGCGTCGTGCCGTCCAGCAGGCAGCCGTAGGACGAGGGTCCGGTCTCCTGCAGGGTGCAGGCGCTGAAGTCGCGGCTCGAGGCCAGGACGCCCTGGTTCTGGCGAGCTCCGGCGTACGCCTCCACGTGCCCCGCGCCACCGGCGAAGTCGGCGCCGACGACGCCGGTCAGGTTGAGGGTCTTGCCGTCGAAGACGCTTGCGGTGTTCGGCTCGACGCCGCTCGCGAGGATCGTCCGCTGCACGCCGCGGTCGTTGTTGTCGCTGTAGAAGCCGCTGCCCTGCAGCACGAGCTTGGCGCCGGTGAAATCGGTGTCCATCACGAAGTTCACGACGCCGGCCTCGGCGTCCGAGCCATAGATGGCCGAGGCTCCCCCGGTCAGGACCTCGACCCGCTTGATCAGGATCTCCGGGATGGTGTGCAGGTCCGCCGAGGGGTTGACGGCGTCGCCCGGGTTGATCCTTCGACCGTTCATCAGGACCAGGGTCCTGAAGGCCCCGATGCCCCGCAGGTCGACGGTCGCCGTGCCGGTGAGCGGCGTCTGGCTGATGCCGACCCCTGAATCGGTGAGGCCCGCGTTCACCTGAGGAAGGGTGTTCAGCACCCGCTCCGCCTTGGTGGCGCCCTGGCGCACGATGTCGGCGCCGCCGACGACGGTCACTGGGGCGGGGCTGCTTGCATTCGGGACGCTGAACCGCGTGCCGGTGACCACCACCTGCTCGACGGTGCTGGCGCCAGGCGCGGAGGGCGCGGCCTGCTGGGCCTGGGCCGTGGCTGCATGACCGAGCGCCATGACCACGCCGGTGGCGAGTGCGGGCCTGATCTTCATGACCGGCGCCCCGCGCGCGACGCGGCGGCGATGGTCCCTCGCCCACCTACTCCCGTGGAAATGCGTGAAGACCTCGCGGATCGACATACAACAGGGCAGTATTCGTGCGTCACGGTCGTGCCTCCCTCAATCTGCGATTTGCGCAGACCTGTTATTTTCTTGGTGCTCCGAGGTGACGACCCGCACCTGAAGCGAACCTGACAACTTTCTGACATGATGGAGGGCCGCAGCGACGACGGCGCGGGGCCCGATGTTCACCGGAACTACGTGACCGCGGGAGATCGGCGCCCGCGAGTCCTCGGGGTGCAAGGCGGAGATTCCGGACCTCGGCGGCCTCTTGCCTCGGCCACTACGCCCAGCCAGGCATCGCCTGCGCCGGCGGGTGAAGCCGCCGTCGGATCGACAGCGCGCATACCGGCTCTTCCGGCCCCACGCCCGAATTTCTCGGTCGCACGGCGCGGGGCTGAGGCGTCCGGCCCGCTACGGCGTCGTTAGGAGAGCGAGGCCTCCTCATGATCACCGCCGCCATCATCGTCGCCTCCGTGGTCTGGGTCGGACTGTTCCTGGTGTGGAACCGCATCTCCTCGCGCCCGCCGCGCAACTGAAGTCGCGCAAGCCGAAGCCAGGGGATTGGGCCGGCGCGCTGGAGAAGGCGGCCGGCGGCTGGCCGCCGCCAGCTGATCAGCGACCGGGGCCTGGTCCCAGTGCAGGCGCCCCCCTGATCTCAGGTAGACGTCGCGATATTCACCGCAATATCTGCTGTGATCACCGGGGGTTTTCACCGCAGGCGGCTTCGTCGAAACCGCGCCCGCAGCGTTCGGGCCGATACGGGTCCGGGCGCCAGCTCGCGCGGGCGGCCCGGACCCGATGGACGGCTGAGCTCTCTCAGATCACCGCCGCGGCCGCGGTGGGCAGCTGCGCCAGCTGGTGCTGCAAGCCCACCAGATCGACGCTGGCGCCTGTCCCCTCGGCGATCGCCGTGTAGGTTCCGTTCGCGCCGGAGCCCGCGTAGAAGACCTCGAAGCTGGTATGGGCGCCGTCGGTGCGCGCCGCCTCCACGAAGCCCGGCGCAAGCTGGGTGAAGCTCGTGTGGCCGTCCGGGGTGAAGGCGCTCACCGTCCCGTCCGGGGCGACGCGGGCCTCGCCCGTGACGGTCCCGTCGGAGGCGATGGTGAACTGCATGCGCTCGAAGGGCTCCACATTGAGGAGGGTGGCCGCCCCGTCCGGGAGCACGAAGCTGGTGGTCTCGGAGGCCAGGGCGTAGGCGACGCCGCTGGTCGCCTGCACGAACTGCAGGGTCTCCACCGCGTGGCCCGCCACGAAGGTCTCGGTCACCGCGCCGGAGCCCACGGTGAAGGTCGCATCCGGCGGCGGCGTCACGTCGTGGGTGAAGCTTCTCCCGTCGTCCGTGCGGGTGACCTGTTCGGCGGTCACGGCGCCGTTGGCGATCGTGAAGCTGTAGGCGGCCGCATCCTCCTGCGGCGCGCCGGCGGAGAAGTCGTGGGTGATGCTGGTCAGGTCATAGCGGCTGCTGTTGGCCGCATCCGCCTGGAAGTCGAGGGTGGTCGTCCCGTGCTCGCCGGCGAGGGTCTCGGTGACCGTCCCGGAGCCCACGGCGAAGGTCGCATCCCCCGGGATATGCAGGCTCAGGGTCCGCGAGCCGATCACCTCGTTCATCGCCGTGACGGTGTTGTTGGCGACGGTGAACTGGAACTGCGCCCCGGCGCGCACGCCGAAGTCGCCGAACCCCTCGTCGTGGCCCATCCCGCTCGGGGGCGTGTTGTCCTGGTGTTGCATGAAACCTCCTCGGTTCCTCAGACGGCGGGCGATCTGCCGGCCGTACGAGGAGGAGAACGCTCAAGCTTGCGGCTTTCATCCCTCGGCCCGGTCCTTGACAGGAGCGCCGGAGAGCGGACGTTCACCTCAGGCGATACCGAGATCGGGGACATTCGCCGACGCGACCCTCTCGCCGGCCGACCTTCCAGCGGCGCCGAAGCCATCGCCCCGATTTGCGCAAGCCCGGCCTTGCGCCCTGGACCGCCCCACGCTCACGTGCGCCCCCCAATCCGTGGAGGAAGCGTTTCCATGTCTGTTGATACCGTCCGGAAGTTCTATGCGTCCTTTGCAGCCGGCGACGCGCCGGGCGCATTCGCCCTGCTCGCCCCCGAGATCGACTGGACCGAGGCCGAGCGGGGGCCGTACGAAGGCGCCTACAAGGGCGTGCCGGCCGTGGTCGCCGGCGTGTTCGAGCCGCTGGGCGCCGACTTCGACAATTTCGCCGCGACGCCGTCGGAATTCCTCGGCGACGGCGACCGCGTGGCCGTTTTCGGGACCTACACCGGGGTCGCCCGCGCCACCGGACGCGCGCTGAAGGCGCCTTTCGTCCACGCCTGGACAGTGGCAGGCGGCAAGCTCGTCAGGTTCGTCCAGCACACCGACTCCGCCGCTTGGAACGCGGCGCTCGCCGCCTCCGCGACCGCGCCCGCCTGACGCGGCCGAAGTGGGCGATGGGCCGGAGCTCATCCCGAGTTCCGGCCCCCTTTCAGCTGCATCACTGCGCGGATTGAGGCGGGTCCTTCGCGGGCCGTCTGGACGGCGAACGATTTCGCCGCAATCGCCGCGCGCGATGCGGTCGACAACGCCACGACTCGGGCGGCGGCGCCGCGAGCCTTCGCATGAAGCTGTATGTGGTCGCCGTTCAGAAGGTCTCGATTTTTCAGGCCGGCAGTGGATCTGTGCCGCGATCGAGCAGGACGAGGTACTCCGAATAGGCGTAAATCCGGCCGCGCCGCCGTCCCGTGGTCTCGCGCACGACGTTGATCCTGGCGAGATTTTCCAATGCCGCACTGGCGGTTGGAAATGAGACGGCGAGCTTCTCCGAGACAGTCTGGATGGTGACAATCGGGCTGGCTTGCATCAATTCGTGGACCCGAAGCGCCGACGTGGCCGCACGGCCGAGGCTGGCGATCGTCTGTCGGTGGGCGTCGAACATGGCCATCAGATCGCGCGCGGTCGCGGCGGCCTGTTCGGCGGTCTCCGCGACGCCGGTGAGGAAGAATTCCATCCAGGTCTCCCACGTCCCGGCCTGCCGGACCTCCTGCAGGAGCCGGTAATAATCGTCGCGCCGGGTCTTCAGGAACAGGCTGAGATAGAGGATCGGCTCGCGCAGCACCCCCGCCTCACACAGGATCAGCGTGATGAGCAGGCGGCCCAGACGTCCATTGCCGTCGAGAAAGGGATGGATGGTCTCGAACTGCACGTGAGCCAGGCCCGCCCGGATCAGCGGTGGAAGCGAGGCGTCGTCGCTGTGCAGGAAGCGCTCCAGCGCATCGAGGCAATCGTCCAGGCGGTTCGCGGGAGGGGGCACGAACAGCGCGTTGCCGGGCCGGGTTCCGCCGATCCAGTTCTGGGAGCGGCGGAACTCGCCCGGTTGTTTCGCGGCGCCCCGTCCCGACTTCAGCAGGATCGCGTGCAATTCGCGGATCAACCGCAGCGACAGGGGAAATCCCCCGCGCATCCGGGAGACGCCGTGCTCGATCGCC